>CACZRG010000230.1 GCA_902783485.1 uncultured Elusimicrobium sp. | reverse complement strand
CAGACCAGCCCGAAAATAACACCTTATGCGGATTTTCAGTCAGTAAGAAACAATAAATTTATTTTCAGGATAGATCCCTACTGGGCACCACCATCCCTTATGATTGAGCATTCTGATGCGGAATGCCGCTTCAATGATCCGCCACTTGGTAATATGCTCTCCTATTTCTTTACAAGAACCGAAAAGCGTACCCATGTTCCGCGTTTTCCTGGCAAATGTTATTTCAATACCGATATAATGCTGCCTGATTTTATTCATGATTCGGACAGAAAATTTGAAAGATGCGTAACCGGAATAAATGAATATGAAAAAAAAGAAGTGAAGGTTCACATGGGCTGTACACCGGCGCTTACCGAGTCTTTTTCTTTCGAGAATCTCTGTGGCGGACTTTCCGCAGAAACCGGAATGCTTCTGACGCTTGAGGAAACGCGGGTGGAAGGCTGTACGCACAAGGCTTCGAGTGAGCATATAAATATTGAGATGATGCTTGAAAAATATAGAGTGGCAAGGAAAGAATATGTTTCTTCCGGACGTGAGGATTTTGATGTCTGTCTTCTGGATTATGGCGCTGATTCCCTTGTTCTTAAGGAATTTCTTGAGGAAAGAGGCCTGTCCGTTATCGTACAGGAGGATTTTCTTGTGGATGCTCCGGCTTCCGCCGCTGTTCAGCTTTGCGGAGATCCGGATAATTATAAATCCATAGCTTTCCGTGTGGCCGGTGTTCCTTTTGTCGCTGAAAAATACCCATATGGTTTTGCCCAGACACGGGAATGGCTGGAAGACATAAAGATTAAGCTTGAAGCTGCCGGTATAAAAAAGGAACTTGAGACCGGACCCTCAGCTGCCGAAACCGCGGCTTTTAACCTGTGGCTGGAAAAAACAAAAAAAATACATTTTGCTTTTGCAGGCGGGAAAAAAGAACTTGAGTCTCTTGGTGTCAGGAAATTATGCTGGCCCGCTTCGCAGATGGCCGATTTTCTTCTTTCCTGTGGAATAAGACCTGTTCTGTTTTATGAGAAATCTCCGGATTCTACGGATAAAATGGAAGATATGCCGGAAAAATTTGATACTGTATGCTGCAGACCGGGAGAAATTCCCACGGAAATGATAAAAAATAATATGGATTTTATATATTCGGATATACGGAATGACAGCAGAATAATGCAGATTGGAAAACATTCCTTCTCCTCTGCTGTGCTTGAACCCGGATATGCGGGAGCTGCTGAAACACTCAGACGTTTCGCAGATGTTCTGGAGATGCCTTTATGAATGATGAAAATGTGAAAGCGCTTGAACGCAGGTTTAAAACCTTTATCCTGCCTTTTCAGATAGGTGTGTATCTTGGTGTTAATGCCGTAAGTGATGCTGCGCTTGTATCAGACGGACCTAACTGCGCTGTGCCGAAGGCCGAGTTTATTTATGGCAATCACGATGCCAATTCCACACTTTTTTCGCCTTATGGGTTTCACAGAATTTTTTATACCATGTCCCACCCGCTCAGACAGCAGGGTAATCCTGAGGAAAGAATAGAGGCTGTACTTTCAGTGCTGGCCAGGTCTGGTCATTATGGAATAGTTCTTGTCACAGGCCTGCCTTTTCAGGCTCTGGCCGGGATGGATTATGAAGGAATGACATCGGCGATGAAAGAACCTGTACCAGTAACATCAGTACCGCCGAAATCACTTGAGTATGACTGGCTTGAGGGATATGCGCTGACGCTTAAGGCTTTTGCCGCTGCACTTCCGGCTGTTCACAAAAAAAAGGAAATACGCAGAAATACGGTTGCCGTTGCAGGGTATTTCTTTGACAGGAATGAAGGCGATCACATGGGAAACATAGCGGAGATGAAACGTCTTCTGTCCATGTGCGGGCTGGAACTTGTATCTGTATTCCCGGATGGCGGCAGTTTCTCCGGACTGTCCGCTGCGCTTGACGCTGAATATGTGGTGTCCATGCCGTACGGACGGTCTGCAGCAGAAATCATAGCGGGAAACAGTGGAGCAGAACTGATTGAGACCGGGCTGCCTGCCGGATTCCGTGGAACACTGGAATGGCTGGAAAAAATATGCGCTGCTGCCGGCATAAAAGTGCCGGAGGCTGTGTATGCCGAAGAGAGAAAATCCAGGGAACAGTATTTAAGGGTTGCCAGCGTGCTGCGCCATAAGCCGGTGCTCTATGCCGGAGAGCCACACCTGTTTGGGGCTTTACGTGGTTTTCTGAAGGAAATTGGAATGCGGCCCGATTATGCCGTTTTTGACTGTGCGCCGGTAAAATTACAGAACCCGGCGGAACATGTGCTTTTTTCTCCGTCTACGGAACAGGTATGGAATTTTGTGTCATCACTTAAGGGGTTTGACAGGCCTGCAGTGATGATAGGCAGTTCTTTTGCTGTTTCCGAAGGCTTCGCCAAAGGAATTCCATATATAGAACTTGGTTTTCCGTCTTATTCCAGACACTGTTTCACGGAAGAACCTTTCCTTGGCTTCCGGGGAGCTCTTAATTTAACAGCCATGCTTCTCAATTCACAGCTGTCTGTATAAAAGCGTATTAAGGATTCCTGTTCCTTGTTTTAACACGTATGTTACAGGTAATCCTGTCTGGTCAGGAAAGTTTTTTCTTCATTATAAACCTTGACAGTGCGCTGTATGCACATACTAAAACTACGGCTGCAAGTATTATTTCCCATAGGTGTGCGGTTACCATATCCTTGCCGCGGTGTACCAGTTCAAGATATGTTATGTTTCCGGCTGTACGTCCGAGCCAGAAGCCTGTTGCTGCAAGTATTGCCGTCCATATCCCGGCACCCAGTCCTGTGAACAGGCCAAATGTCCATCTGTTCATGCCTGAAAGCCCGGCAGGTATTGATATAAGCTGCCGTATTACCGGTACAAGTCTGCATACAAATGTTGTTCCGGCACCGTAGCGGTTGAATATTTCATATGCACGGTCAAGTGCTTCCGGTTTAAGAAAGAAATGCCTGCCATACCGGCGCAGAAAAGGCTCTCCGAGTCTGGCTGAAAGCCAGTAATTGAAAAAAGCCCCGGCAAGCGAACCGGCAAGTCCGGCTACTATGGAAAGGCACAGATCCGGGCCGGGGCTGCGTAGCGACAGTTCTCTGCGTGCTGCCAGAAAACCGGCGGGAATCATAACTATTTCACTGGGAAAAGGTATAAAACTTGATTCCACTGCCATGAAAAAGAAAATAAAGAAATACCCCCATACCGGTGCTAATGAGGCTATGGTGTCAAGATATCCGGCAAGTATATCGAGCATATTGTTGAAATCCTTGTAAAAATCAGCTGTTAAAAAATATACAACATCGCAGTACAGATATTTTATTAAATATACTGCGATGTCGTATATAAAGACCGCTAACAGCAGAAATCAGTCCGGGCGATTATTTCTCTTTTCTGTACATTGCAATAAGCCGGAATAAAAGACTCATGATTATTGCAACCACGGTTGCCAGGGCCATACCTTTGAGGGTAACAGACCCTATGGTTATGCTGGCTGTACTTACACCCGTGCCGGTTACAACAGCTGTAAGTATAAGATTCTGCGGATTATTGTAGTCTACATGTTTTTCCACCAGTATGCGTATGCCGGAAACAGCTATCACTCCGAAAAGCAGCATGGAAACACCGCCCATAACCGGGGCGGGTATGGCCTGTATCAGTGCGGCCAGTTTTCCCATGCATGAAAGCAGTATGGCGAGTATTGCTGCACCACCTATGACACGGGTACTGAAAACCCTGCTTATGGCAAGTACGCCTATGTTTTCACCATATGTTGTGTTAGGTGTACTACCGAAAAAACCTGAAATCATGGTTGATATGCCATTGCCGAAAATGGAACGTGCCAGTCCCGGATCTCTGGTCAGGTCTTTGTCTATGATGCTTCCGATAACTATGAAATGCCCTATATGTTCTGCGATAACCACCAGGGATGCAGGCAGTATTATAAGTATGGCATTTATATTGAATTCCGGTTTGTAGAATGAAGGCAGCGCGAACCATGGGGCAGATTTTACCAGGTTCCAGTCAACCATGCCGCAGCAGCCGGCTATTATATACCCGCTCACAACACCTGTGAGAATGGGAATTATTCCTAAAAATCCCCTGAATGCTACACTGGCGAACACTGTTATGCCTAATGTGGCCAGAGATACTCCTATGTTCGTGAAATCCGGAGAGGAGCCTTCAGCAGGTACCAGGCCGGCCATACCTGCGGCGGTAGGCATTAATTCCAGCCCTATGACGGCTACTATGGCACCCATGGCCGCAGGAGGAAAAACCGTGTCTATCCATTTTGTCCCGATAAATTTTATCAGCAGGGCCACAAGGCAGAAAACAAAACCTACTGTTATAAAGCCGCCGAGCGCGGCACCATAGCTGTACTGTGACAGCACAAGAAAAACAGGGGACAGAAAAGCAAAACTGGAACCAAGATAAGCTGGTATTTTCCCTTTGCATATAAAAAGATATATCAGGGTGCCTATGCCGTTAAAGAAAAGTACGGTGGCGGGATTTATCCTGAAAAGAACAGGTACCAGTACTGTGGAACCGAACATTGCGAAAAGATGCTGCATACTTAACGGTATCGATGTAAGCAAAGGAAGTTTTGCGTCAACCGGGATTGTGGTGCGTTCGCTCATTGTATACTCCTGATGAATCTGATTGTTTATATACTATTCTATAAATTTGTGAGACTCCTTGTGTCCGGTCCGGGGGAAAAATTTGCTTTTTCTGTATTTTTCCATTATACTTATATTAAATGTATGTTGAGAATCCCGGAGCATAAAAAGGGAGTTCCCGATATTACAAAGGATTTTTATTATGACTGATAAAAAAAAGACCGAAGATAAAAACAGGAAAAAAGCGACGCCGGCTTTCTTTTCTTCAAAGAATAAGACTTCTGCCATGTGTGTTGCGGCTTTTCTCCTTGCCGGCGGGCTTGTTTTCCTTGTTATGGCCATTACAGGTGAGAGAAATCTGCGCGGGGACGACATAAAATTCAGCTATGGGAATGTGCTGAAAGGTGCTTTTTCTCCGTTGGAGGATTTTTTTACCAAAAGTGACAAATGGGAAAAAAATGAGAAAATCGCCCGTGTGCGTATGCACAGCAGAGGTGCGGAATTTGCTGATGAATCAGTAAATATAAATGACTGGCTTGATGCGCCTGCGGATAATACTGGGGTTTCGTCATATTCTTCCGGCGCCGGAGGCGCGGGATATTCAAAGGAAGCCAAAACCAAAGGCAAACGCAATCCCGGGGAACACAGTGAATACCACAAGATGGAGGCTGCGCTTGGCAGTGCCTCTTTCAGTGGAGGTGGCGGTACCAGCAAAACATCTGCAAGTATATCCTCGTTTCAGGGGGAGACTGTTTCCAAAAATGCAGTCAATTCAGGTAAAAAGGAAATTTCCTCTTCTTTGAAAAAAAACAGTGAAAAAAGTGCAAAACAGATGCTTCAGCAGACCAGGGAGGAATTAAGTACTGCGCTTACAAGCGGTTCAGCCGTAACAGCAAAAACAAACTGGGGCAGCAGTTTTGACGGTACTCAGACTGCAGCTTTCAATAATGTTAAAAACGGCTCAGGGGGCAAGCTGTCCGCAGCCTATGAGGAAAAAGGCCTTGTAAAACTTGATGAAATCAAGTCAGGAGAGATAGATAATCTAAAAACCGATGGTAAAACAAGCATAGCAAAGGCAAGCGTGCCCAAAATGGATTCTTCAAATGCCATGAACCGTACTGCGAAGGATGCTATAGAGGATTCGCTCAAGGATGTAATGGGTTCTGTAGCCGGAACAGTTGGTGATGGTCTTTCCGATAAAATAAGTGGCAAATCCTCCAGTAAAAAAGATAAGGAGAAGTCTTCCGGAAAGGAAGATAAGGATGCCGCAGGTGAAACTGAAGGTACAATGTCCGCTGCCTCCGTTGGTGGTATGCCTGCTTCCCAGAATGAACCTCCTGAAAACATAAGGAATGTAATGGAAAATACCCGTACAAGCAATGATCATTCTGAGATGATGGGTGACGGTAATGCCATAACATATGAAGACACAAAGGTTACATACAATCAGAATGAGGACGGAAGCTGGACAGTTACTTATGAAGGCAAGTATACAATGATTGACACAAAGGATGGAGGAAAAGCTACGGATAGCGGTACATATAAAGATACATTCAAGATCGGCGCAGATGGCAAGATGGCGGATCTGGTTGCTATAGAGCAGAACGGACAGACGCTTTACAGTGAAATAGATCCTCCGCCGAATCAGCTTCCTCCGGCAACAATTACGCCAAATAGCGGCGGTTCAAATTATGATAACGGACTGGAGGTTATCTGACAATATAAGTGTGAGTATTAAAAAACGGGAATGTGTAAACATTCCCGTTTTTTTACTGCCATGTTCAGTACAACTGATTGCCCATAGCTCTTTAAGATGTATAATATTATTTGGAATTTCAAAAATACTTGAGGTGACAAAATGATAAGTCATAACAGGGAAGTTATTCTTTTCGGTCTGCCTCCGGCAACGAAAGACGTTCCGGGAATGTGGTACAAGGGGTATCCCGTGCATAAAGGCATAACTGAATCCAGTATGAATTTCGCGTCTCTTTACGCGCATGAGAAAAATATAATACCGGATCAGAATGAACTGCGCAGCGAATGGCTTAATTTTGTCTATACCCTTTCCATAGCAGGTTTCAAACTTGACATACTTCCTTTCCCGGCACAGCTTAACACGCCTGAGCACCTGTGCCATGATGCAATATTTATCCGCGACGGAGGCATGATATACCGTGGGCTGTGGATACAGGGCCGCTTCAGCGTGGAGGAACGCAAAATTGAGGGTGAGTATCACACGCGTCTTATCGCCTCAAGGCTTAATAAGACTATTGTCACTGTACCGGAAGGCTGTTATCTTGAAGGTGGTGAAATAAATTACCTTATTACCAAACAGGGCAGCTTCTATTTTGGCGGGCTTTCCCGTGCGAACCGCCAGGGGCATGATTTTGTTCGTGAAATAATAAGACCGGACAAATATATACTTGTGGAGTCGGAAGGCTATCATCTGGATACTTTGTTCACGCCTGTGGTTGATGCGGATAATAATCTGAAGGCGCTTATAATAGCCTCAAAATCCGTAAGCCCTGAAAGCCTTAAGCAGCTTAAGGAACTCGGTCTGCCGGTTATAGAGGTTCTTCCTGAGGATTCTTCTGGAGAAGGCGACAGTCTGGGCAATTATTCCGTGAACGCACTTATCGCGCCTGGAGTTATGGTAAACAGCAGCAGATTTTCCACTCCTGGCGTTGAAGAGATGCTTCAGGTTCTGGGAATAAAGCGTTTTGTCTGTCCGCTTCCGAATTTCAAATATGCGGGCGGTTCTGTGCACTGTCTCACCAATGAGGTGTACTGATCCGGTTTAATAATGAAGCAGATAAAAAGGACCGGTGTGAAACCGGTCCTTTTTATTGTCAGCTGTTGAGTGTTTTCTTAAGAAGTCTGTTCTTTTCTTCTTCAAGCTCACGGAATTTGGCCGTGAATTTCTTTTCCAGCTCAAGTCTCAGTTTGTCTATTGCCGATGAGCTTAATTCCAGTTCGGCATAATATTTCTTTTCCAGCTCGTTTTTCTTTGCGGCAAGAGTTTCCTCACGTTTCAGTTTGTCCTCGCGGTTTCTTGCCATCTGCTCTTCAAGATGTTTTTTCAGCAGACTTTCCTTTTTTTCGAAGTCCGCGCGCAGATTCTGCCTTTCAGCGTTAATAACGGAATTCTTTTCCTCTTCCCACTGGTCGCGGGCGGTCCGCATGGTTCTGTTGAAGTCCTCAACCAGCTTGTCGTAATGCGCCTGAAGTTCCTCTTCGCGGCGGGCAAATTCCTTTTCAAGCGCTGCACGGCGTTTCTCCAGAGCCTTGTCGGTGCTTATCACATATTTTTTCTCTCTTGCGGTAAGCTGGTTTTCCAGTTCCATCTGCCTGTCGGAGAAATTTTTCTGCATTTCTTTTTCTCTTTCCTTGTATCTCCGCTCCTGTTCGGCAAGACGGTTGTTGAAGGCAATTTCCATTTCCTTTATTTCGTTCTCGCTGCGCAGCTTGAGTGATTCCTCTCCCGCCTGTAGTTTGGCCCTGTATCTGGATTCCAGTTCCTGCTCCTTACGGCGCAGTGCATCAAGGCGCTGTTCATGCTCTTTGTTAAGTGCTTCCTGTCTGGCCTGAAATTCTTTCTGTTCGTCTTTTATCTTTTCGTCGAATTTCGCGTCCATTTCCAGTTCTTTCTGCCGCAGTTCCTCTTTTCTTGCGTCGAATTCCTTTTCAAGTTCTGCTCTTCTTTCTGCTATACCACGGTTCATATCATCCTTGGAGACAGCAAGTTTGTTCATAAGCTCCTGTTCTTTGTCCTGGAATTCCTTGTAAAGAGTGAGTTTCAGATCATGGTACCGCTGGCTGAGTTCATCTTTTATTTTGTCCATCTCCGCCTCGCGGTTACTGATGGTTTCTTCAACTTTAAGATGTTCTTCGGCTATAAGCTTGTCTGTGGCGATTTCCATTGTCTGTATTTCTTTGGCGTGTTCGTCCTCAAGCTTTTTCTTCTCTTCGATAAGCCGCATTCTTTCAGTCTCGGCTTTTTTCATTTTTTCTTCAAAATCAGCTGCAAGGCGTCTGCTTTCTGCCTCAAGCCTTTTGTCAAATGCCGCTTCCACCTCTTTCAGCTGGGCGTAATAGTTTTCCCGCATAACGGCTTCGGCTTTGTTTAATTTTTCAACATTTGCTTTCAGTGCAGCGTCGTGTTCGGATAACAGAGCAGCTGTCTTTGCATCATAATCCTGTTTCGCTGCCTCTGTCTGCGCAGCGTATCGTTTCCTCTGTTCCTCAAGATCCGCACGAAGCTCATCTTCTTTCTTCGCGGCTTCTTTTTCTATTTCCCTGCGTACTTCGGAAACTGTCTGTCTTGTTTTTTCTTTGGTCTGCTCCTCGAATTCTGCGAATTTTTTCTTTAGCGTTTCACGGTACCCGGCAAATTCGGTTTTAAGTTTTTCACGGTCTGTCTGCAATATGGTTTCCCGCTGTTCAAGCCATTCCTTCTCCCGTTTTGCCCAGTCCTCCTTCAGTCTGGTGTCGGTACGTTCGGCCATCTGCCGTACCTGTTTCCGGCTTTCTTCCAATTCAGCCTCATGCCGTTTGATCCATATCTGCTGCTCGTCGCTTATCATTGCGCGCAGGCTGGCTTCCGCTTCTTTTACCTCTTTGTTCTTTCTTTCCTCCATCTCCTGAACTTTTCTGTCCATTTCCTCTTCGAAGCGTTTTATATTCTTAAGGTTAAATTCATTAAGATTTTCCCTGGATTCGGCAAGGGTTCTTCCCCAATGTTCATGGGCTTCCCTGATGGCGGCATCAAAACGCAGCCTGGCGGCCTCTTCTACCTGCTTGTACAGTTTGGCCAGTTTCACTTCATTGTCAAAACGTGTTTTTGCCCTTTCCTGTTCTCGCTCCATCATCAGTTTTTTTATCATTTCGCGGAAATTGTTTACTTCCGTGGCATGGGCTTTCTGAAGCAGGACAACCTTCAAAGAACTTTCCTGCTCCATGTCTGTTATACGTTTGGCTATTTCATCTTCGGTAAGTTTTTTTGCTGCCTGACGGTGCTCTTCTATTTCTTCGAGCATTTTTTTTCTTTCGGCTTCCAGGACAACCTTGTTTTCCTCTTTGAAACGCTCGCGGTGTTCAAGCACCTCTTTGTCAAATTCCGAACGCATCTGTGAAAGCTGTTCCTGTTTCTGTGCGTACAGCTTTGAAAGTTCTCTTTCTCTTGATTCGTACTGTTCTGTGAGTGCAAGTTCCTGTGCTTCCAGCCTGGCGCGGCTCTGCTCGATAAGATCCAGTTCAAGTTTATTGAATCTCGCTTTAAGTGCTTTTTCCTGCTCGGCTATGTCTTTTTTATGCCTTAGCAGCAGTTCGTTGAATTCTTTTTCCTTTACTTCTGCGTTTTTCTGTGCTTCATTCAGAACATTCAGTTTAAGATAATTGAGTTTCTGTTCACGTTCCGTAAGTTCATTTTTCAGCGCCAGCAGTTCCTTTTCCAGCTGTGTCCTGGTTTTGTTCCAGGCCATAGCCTCCTCATTAACTACTTCTTCCCTTAGCCGTTTTCTTATTTCTTCCTCAGTGGCACTCTGATGCTTGTAGTTTTCCTCCCAGGAACGTACTGTGCTCTGCCATTTTTTTAATATTGCATCACGTTGCTTTATCTGTTCAGTGAGGGATTTGTTTATGTCCGCCTTTACCCTGAAATCTTCTCTTAGGCTGCCAAGTTCGTCTTTAAGGGCCTGAATTTTATCCGTGGCCCAGCGCAGCGCCAGTCTGGCGGTATCCAGATCCGTGACATTTGTTAAATCTACCTGGGGTTCTTCCTGTTCCTGGTCAATCATTTCCGTACTTTCCTCCGGCCGGATATAGTGGCCGCGATTAAGTAATTTTAATTTAGATAAATATAATTATATTATACTGAAATATTGGCGACAAAAAAACAGAATCCGTGCCTGCTGGCTGTGCCGGAGTTCTGTCTATGGATTTTAGTAATTTGTATAATAAACAAAAGCAACCGGCCGGCTACGCACCGGTCGGTACTTTAACAAGTAAAAACAGTTAAAACGGTTTATTTAACCGTCGGGCGGACTGCTTTACCGCTCTTTATGCAGCTGGTGCAGACATAAGCGGTCTGAGTTGTGCCGTCCAAAACTATTTTCTGCTTCTGTAAGTTCGGTTTGAAAAGCCGCTTGGTAGCCTTGTGTGAGTGGCTGTAAGACTTGCCGGAAACCGCTTTTTTACCGCATATTTCGCATTTGTATGACATAATAATTTTATTATAACAAATTTTGCTAAAATAAAAAAGACGGAGATGCAGTTTATATTTTGGAATGTATAAGCTGTAAGATAAGTTAAATAGAAGCTGAATTTCTGGCAGATTTAAAAAGTATGACAAATCTTTTTAACTTTTATGAGTGTTCATATATTTTTTAGCCTGCGGAGAGTTTAGCAAAATTTTTGATAATCTGCTAAGATGATTAAGAATGAAACAGATGAAAACAGCGGTTATAATAGGAGCAGGTCCGGCGGGCGTTTCTGCCGCATATCAGATTGCGGCAAAAGGCGGCGGCATAAAGCCTGTAATTTTGGAGCAGTCGGAAAGACCAGGCGGCATTTCCGCCACTTTTGAATTTGATGGCTGCCGCATAGACTTAGGACCGCACCGCTTTTTCAGCAAATCAGACAAAGTAATGAAATTCTGGCAGAGTATGCTTCCCGGAGGCACGGAGGGCAATTTTCTACCCGTAGAAAGGCTCACCCGCATATTTTTCCTGAGGAAATTCTTTGACTACCCTGTAAAACTGAATTTCAACACAATGCGGAATTTAGGCTTTATGCGAATGGCGAAAATAGGCATTGACTACATAAAAGCCTGTGTTTTTCCGATAAAAAAAGAAAAATCCCTGGAAGATTTCTTCATAAACCGCTTTGGCAGGGAGCTCTACCTTACTTTCTTTAAGGACTACACCGAGAAAGTATGGGGCATAAAATGTTCTGATATAAGCCCCGACTGGGGAGCGCAAAGGGTAAAGGGCATATCTATTGCCGCCGTTATAATCAATGCAATCGGAGCTTTCCTTGAAAAGATTTCTTTCATAAAGAGGAAGAAAATAGAGACAAGCCTTGTGGATAGTTTTTACTATCCGGAATATGGCGCGGGGCAGATGTACGAAAAAATAGCTGAAAATGCGAAAAAAGCCGGGGCAGAAATACATTTCTGTAAAAAAGCGGCACGCATAATTCCTGACGGAGCAAAATTTAAAGTCATTGCCGAAGATATGAAAGACGGCAGCAGAACGGAATATTCCGCAGATTATGTGATTTCCACAATGCCAGTTAAAGAGCTTATATCTGCAATGCCTGATGTGCCGGAAAACGTAAGGCAGGCTGCGGATGGCCTTGTATATCGTGATTATCTTATTGCCGCCATTCTGCTTAAAGAGTTCCTGCTTAATGAAAAAGCCAAAGTTAAGGACAACTGGATTTATTTGCAGGAGCGGGACATGACGGCTGGCCGCCTTATGGACGTAAATAATTTCAGCATGAAAATGCTTGATGACGAGAGCCATTTTCTGCTGGGCGTTGAATATTTCTGCACCGAAGGCGACATGGTATGGAGCATGGATGACGGCGAAATCGGTAAATTTTCCGTTTCGGAACTTGCCGCCGCAGGCATAATAAGGCCGGAAGATGTTATAAAGACAAAAATTTTCCGTCAGACAAAAGCATATCCGGCGTATTTTGGCACATATAGCCGTTTCGGCGGGATACGCTCATATTTGGACGGATTTGACAATCTTTTCCTTGCTGGAAGAAACGGAATGCACCGCTACAACAATATGGACCATTCCGTGCTGGCAGGTCTTACGGCGGCAGACCTGATAATAAGCGGCAGCAAAGACAAAGCCTCATTATGGGACATTAACACTGAAGAAGAATACCACGAGGAAAAGAAGAAATAATTTATATTAAGGCATTATAAATGTTCTTTTTCGCCTGTGTATTTTCTGAATGCATAATAAGATACTGTGGACACTGCTGACAGCAGATAAAGTTCCGTTATGTATGCCGGAGCATATTTTGCCATTATAACTGCGGAGGCATCTACAAAAAAATGCAGACCCAGGGCGGCGAGGAACAATTTTGCCTTCTTTTCCGCAACTGCCCTGTATACAAGATAGGAAAGTGCAACCTGTAAGGCAAAGGCGGCAATCCTTTCAATTCCCGAAAGACATAAGGTGAACGCAGGGATAGCCGCTATTGTCTGCATTTGCTGAAACAGGGCCGGGCTTTTTGCCATGAGAACTGATATTTTTTCCGCAGGGGCATTATTCAGGTATACTGCGACAAGTATCAATGACAGATAGGAAAGACCTGCAATTATTACCGATTCTATGCCACCGTGTCCTATACCATACATTACTGAGTTCTGCTTATTCAGGCTGCCCTTCATTGCGTATTTCATAGCCAGCAGCCTGCCTGTCTCCTCAAAGACAGCTGCAGCAAGCCCGCCGTACAAGGCATAAAGCCATATATTTGCATTCAAGGCTGTTCCGAAAGCCTTGAATACCGCGGCGTGCAGCAGCTTTTCAAGCACAAGTGCGGATATTATAAAAGTCAAGGCACCGACAAGAACACTTGTTTTTTTTGCATCCGGATTCTTTTTCCTGAAGAAAATGAAAGCCAATACCGGCACAAGAACAGACACAAGCATGACAAACAACATCGCTGCAATGGTTGTTTCCGGCATATATATCGCTGTTAAGGATTCTGTACCTGTCATTATCTGCCTCATTTGGAATTGCCGCATTTTGCGAACATAAGATCCTGTGACACAAGGACTGCCGCCCCATGTGCTGGGACAAGTACATCCGCCGGCCTGTCTTTTTCAAATTCAATTACATTCCCGCTATAAAGATCCGCATATTTGCCGGATTTCAGGCCTGAATGTACCGTGGCACTGCCGTCTCCCTTGTTGAGGAACACATAAGCTGTGCGTCCGGCATAGTCCCTGCGGAAATACAATATATCCTTTTCAGCATGAATGTTTGTCTGCCGGCCTTTTCTTATGATGTCATATCCAGGACCCGCTCCATGCCTTATGGCATTTAATTTCTTTATGTGATTGTAAACAGCATTTGATTTTGCTGCCTTCATTCCGTCAGGACCGAGCATTGCCCTGTTGTCCGGATCATCGCCGCCTTTCATCTGAATTTCCGTGCCGTAATAGACGCATGGTATGCCGCGGCTTAAATAGTAAAAATTAAGGCCGTCTATATACTGTTTTTCTTCCGCAGGAGAATAAGGGGAGTTGAATCTTGGCTTGTCATGGTTGTCAAGAAATGTGACAAGATAAGTCGGATCCCTGTAAAGATTGTCATTCTGCAGTATTTTCAGGGCATCCGCATAATTTCCGCCCTTGAACACTCCGTTCATTATATGATTGTCGCTCATTGCGGAAAGGGGCATATCCAAAACGCTCATGCCGCTGTTCATACCAGAACCTTCGCCTTTTTCATCTCCGAGCCTTGTATATGATGAGATCATCTCATATTCGTCGCCTGTCCATACCTCGCCGAAAATGAAGAAATCCTTTTTGTTTTTGTGCATTTCCTTCAGGAATCCCTTCCAGAAAGTCTTGTCCATCCATATAACGGTGTCAATACGGAAGGCGTCAACGCCCATATCCTGATACTTCTTGTAAATTTTGCTGAACCATTTAAGGACTTTTGGATTATTGTCATTAAAATCCAGAAGATCTGCCAATGCTTTTCCTGGCTCATGATTGTACCATTTGTCCTTGTCGTCATTCCAGAAATCGTAGGATTTCCCAAGGCCTTTGACTGCGCCTTTTTCTTTATGCCATTTTGTTTTTGCGGAGGAAACGTCTCCTCCGTGTCCGTGGTTGAGCACTATGTCCTGTATTATCTTTATTCCTTTGGAATGGGCCGCATTTATCAGATCCCTGTATGTCGCACCAGGGCTTTCAAGATGTGGGTCTATCACGCTGAAATCGTATGCCCAGTAGCCATGATAGCCTGTGGCATCGTAATTTTCACCGGAATTTACATATCTTCCTTCTGGCTGCATGACCGGCGGAGTTATCCATATAGCCGTAAAACCCATATCCTTTATGTAATCAAGATTGTCAATAAGTCCCTTGAAATCCCCGCCCTGATAATAGCGGAGATTGCCCGGCTTATATTCGTCGCCGTAAATATTGTTGTTGAAAGGGTCTCCATCCGCAAACCTGTCCGTCATCAGGAAATATATAGTTTCATTGCGGAAATCCGCAGGAGAGACGGCAGGATTCCTGCCCCTTGCATAAGCACTGCTGCAAATTATCAGCAGGGACAATGCAAGCATTATTTTGTTAATATTCATGTTCATGGTCTTGAAAAGATATAAAGTTTAAAATTGTTTTCAATGCAGATCTTTAATCAGCAATGTGTTTTATTGAAGGAGACGATTTTTTAGCAATATGAAAATTTTTAATTAACTATTTCAAAATCATTGCCGGCAGGCTAAATTGTATTTGTTCTTTGTTTTAAGCAGTCATTTTCATACATACGGAAGAATTATCACTAACTATAGACGTAAAAGTGCGTAAACTGTCTGTTTATGTTTGTGCCTGAAAATTAACCTGCTTATATAAACATAAAAAAAGCCGCCGGAAAATTTTATTCCGGCGGCTGTCTGCTGTCAGTCCGCTTCCGTAAGTTCAACAACTTCGCCGAAGGTGCTTAAAGGTTTGTCAAACTTTGAGGCATCACCTATGACGAATATTACCATATTGTCCGGGTCCAGGATCTTTTCAGATATGGCCTGTACAGCTGCTGCGTCAACTTTTGAGATATTGTCAACATAATTCTTCAGATAATCTGCAGGATAGCCGTAATAATCATACGCCATCCTGTTTGTTATCAGACTGTACGGAGTGGGGAACCTGAATACAAATGAGTTTGTAATTGAGGCTTTTGCGCGGCTTACTTCTTCTTCGCCTGCTTTCTCTTTCTGTATTTTTTTGAACTGTTCCAGCATTGTCTCGAGAGCCTGAGAATATGTGCCGGGCTTTGTGCTGCAGTATCCTATCTCAAAGCCTTCAAGCGTTCTTTTGCCGGCATAGCTGTAAACTGTATATGCAAGTCCCCTGCGTGAACGCACTTCTGCCGCAAGGCGCGAGGAAAGGCCACCTCCTAACATCTCATTCGTCACACTCAGTGCGTATTCATCCTGGGAAAGACGTTTTGGCGCAGTCTGGACCATGGCTATGTAAACCTGAGCGCTTTCCTTCTGAATATGGAATATTTTACGTTTCTTAAGTGTGTTTACTGCCGGAATCTCAGGAAATACGGTATTTCCTGCTTTCCAGTCACCAAATACTGCATTAAGTTTGTCCTCAAGGTTCTTTTTTCCGCCGAAATCGCCGGAAACAGCAAGCATGATATTGCCTGGCTGCACATAATTGGCGTGCCAGGCTTTCATGTCCGCCTTGCTTATGGCATTTATGGTTGCTTTTTCTGCGCGGATTCCATATGGATGTTCAGGCCCATAGAAACGGCGCAGCGCTTCTCTGGTTACACTGCGTCCCGGGTCGTCAAAACGCCTTTCTATAAGAGCCAGTTCTTCGGCCTTCTTTAATGCTGTTTTTTCATCTTCAAAAACAGGTTTTCTGAGAACCTGCGCAAAAATATCAAGTACGGTCCCGAAGTCTTTTTTCAGCACTGTCATGTCCGCGGAGGCTTCCTCAAGACGTATGCTGGTTTCTATGACTGCTCCAAGATTTTCCAGCTGTCTGTCCATTTCCCCGGCACTGTATTTTTCCGTTCCTCCGTCACGCAGCAGATCCATGGTCATTGAGCCAAGACCTGCTTTCCCGGCTGGGTCGTATACGTTTCCGGTGCGTATAAGTGCCTGAACATGAATTACAGGAAGTGTAGTGTCCTCTATGTAATAAACTTTTATTCCGTTCCTGAGTGTAAGACGTTCACCTTCCGGTGGCTGGAATTTAACAGTCTTTATTTCCGGAAGACCAAGTGATTTTGCCGCATCGGGTGTGGCTGCGTGTACGTTTGCTGTCATAAATAATGCTCCGATAAGAATTGCTGATATTCTGTTCATTGTGCTACCTCTTATTTTTCTTCCGGTGCCGTCAGATAGACCACTGTACGGTTAGGGCGTACAAGATATTTCCTGACGGCCTTGGAGATCTGTTCCGGGGTTACACTACGCAGTCTGGCGCTCATGTCCCAGTCATATTTCCAGTCTCCTATTATCTGCTGGCTGTGAGCAAGAGTCATTCCTATGCCGGCATTGGATTCCATCTGTTTTATCATATCGGCTTCATAATTATTCAGAATCTTGTCCAGTTCCCACTGCTGTGGAGGATTTTTGCTGAGATTCTCTATTTCCTCAAGAATGGCCTCGTCAAGCTGTTCATTAGTGAAAGGAGCTTTCGGTGCTGCCGCTATTATGAACAGAGAAGGATATCTGCTTGCCAGGGAGGGGTACGATCCGGCATAAAGAGCCATCTGTTTCCCTTCAACAAGGTTTTTATAAAAACGTCCGGTTTTTCCGTTTGACAGCACCTCGCTTGCCATTATAAGTGCAGGCATGTCGGGGTGATATATTCCCGGATTATGATAGCCTATGCGCAGCGCGGGCTGTGCAGGGAAGAATACATTGATTTTCTTTTCAGCATTCTGCTTTGGCTCTATTATGCGGACTTCGTCTTTTGCTGTGCCACCTTTCCAGCTGCCGAAATATTTATTCGCGAGGCGTATAACCTCTGCGGGATTTACATCACCCACAACTGCTATGGTGGCGTTTGACGGAACATAATATTTGGCATAGAATTTTTCGGCATCTGTTCTCGTGAGATTTGCTATGTCATCCATCCAGCCGATTATTGGATTATGGTATGGATGCGATACAAACGCCGCAGCGTTGAGAGCTTCATTGAGTATTCTTCCCACATTGGATTCACCCATGCGGCGCTCTTCCATTATAACGCTTCTTTCCTTGTAGAATTCGCGCAGTACAAAATTCTTGAAACGGTCCGATTCTATTATCATCCAGTGTTCAAGACGGTCCGCTGGCAGCTGCACTACATAACCTGTATAATCCAGCGAAGTCATGGCGTTCATGCCGTTTTCACCGAGATTATTGTATATTTTCCAGTATTCGTCCTTGTTTATAAGACTGTCAGCCTCTTTTGAGGTCTCCGCAAGCTGTTCCCTGAGTTTTTTTACCTTTTCTGCGTCAGGATTCAGTTTATGTTCCTCTTCCTGAAGTTCAAGGACAAGAGACTCCTCTTTTGCAAGTGCCTTCTTTTCTTTTGAATAGTTTAAGGCATTCATCGTTTTTGAGCCTTTGAAAGCCATATGTTCAAACATATGGGCAAGTCCGGTTTTTCCCTGGACGCAGTCTACATTTCCCACTTTGAACATAGTGGTGAAAGAAACCGTGGGGACGAATTTCTTTTCGAGTATGAGCAGTTTTAATCCGTTCTTAAGAGTGTATGAGATCACATTCGGATATCGTGAATCTGTTTCCATTATCGCACCTTCTGGAAGGTTTTTCTCTGCGGGTTCCGCTGCTGTGGCCTGAAATGGTGTCAGGGCAAGCAGGGCAGCCGCCAAAAAAGCCGTTTTTTTCATTGTTTCCTCCGTGAAAATAACAGCGCATGACGCTGTTTTTATAATTATACAATAAACACTATTTTTCTTTGCATATTTTTTTTTAAAATGTATAATTATTAAAAGCGCCGGTACATGAATAAATCAGCCTTGAAGGCAGATGTTTTTTTCGGACGGCAGCTAAATCAATATAGGAGAAAAATATGTCTGAAATGTCAGAAATGCCGGTTCATTCTTCCGCTTATAAAAGACGAAGAGCATTGAACTGGCTGCCTCTTGGTCTTACATATGCCGTCTATTATATGGGACGCTACAATCTTAATGTGGCTGGCCCTATCATGATGGATAAATTTGATCTGACCAAAGCACAGTTCGGAACCATAGCCACCTGTGGTTTCTGGGTTTATGCGCTTTCTGTTCTGTTTAACGGTCCGCTTGCCGACAGAATCGGTGGAAAAAAAGCGATAGTAATAGGCGCTTTCGGCGCTGCCGTGCTCAACCTTATAATGGGTCTGCTGTTCCTTAATGGCTGGACCACAAAGGTCCTTGTCGGAATGTGTCTTCTTTACGGCGTTAACCAGTATTTCCAGAGTTTTGGTGCTCTTTCTGTCGTAAAAGTGAATTCTCCCTGGTTCCATGTCAAGGAACGTGGTGTTTTCGGTGGCATTTTCGGCACACTTATCTCTCTTGGCTATAGTCTTGCCTATGCCGTAGGTGGCTGGATCCTTGCTCACTTCAACTGGTACATGGTATTCCTTGTGCCTTCCTGTGCCCTGATACTCATGGGTCTTCTTGACTATTTCTGGGTTAAGGACACTCCTGCCGAGGCTGGTTTTGAGAACTTTAACACCGGCGATGCTTCTTCTGAAGATAAAGACAAAGAGAAGCCTCTTCCTATAAAAGAACTGCTCAGCAGAATGTTCCACAATAAGGTCATTGTCACCCTGATGATTTCCGAATTCTGCACCGGTTTCATACGCCAGGGCCTGCTGCTTTGGTATCCGGCCTTCCTGCTTGGCGTATTTGCTATTTCTCCTGGTCATTGGGAATGGCTTGGCAGTAAAAACATATGGCTTCTTACCTTCATACTTGCCAATATCATAACCATTGGTGGAATACTGGGTGGAATTATCTGCGGCTGGCTTTCTGACCACGTGTTCGGGTCCCGCAGACCTCCCGTGGCAGGCTGGTTCTATCTCATGCAGATAGTAGGTGTTCTTATGCTTATTTTCGCAAAGAATCATCAGATGCCTCTGCTTGCCTACTTCTCTGTCGGATTCACATGCATGTTCATATTTGGTGTGCATGGAATGTTGACTGGCACAGCCTCAATGGACTTTGGCGGAACACGCGGTGCATCCACCGTAGCCGGTCTGCTTGATGGCGTTCAGTATTTCGCAAGCGGCTTTGCAGGCCTTGGCCTTGGCCTTGTGCTTGATAAAGTCGGCTGGAATGCCTGGCTTATACTGCCCGTATTCTCTATAATCGGTTTCTGCCTTATGCTTACCATTTGGAATGAGACGCCTAAAGGGAAGGCTAAGAAAGAAGATAAGCAGCCTGAGGCCACAAAGTAAAATAAAGTATTCTGTAAAAAAAGGCCTGACAAAAGTCAGGCCTTTTTTATAAACAATTTTAAGTGGTATTAATTTGAACATTTGATTTATGCGTAAAAGCATTAGAAATTTTTTTATAAGCAATAAAAAAATTTTTTATGTGTATTTGTTTTTTTTATTTCCGCTTCTTTTTTTTTTAGCCGTTCCTGTCATTTTCAGGCTGGCGTTACTTGTTAATTTTGGCAATAGTCTTTCATTTTCTGATTTTCTGTTTGTTTTTTTTCAGGGTTCATTTATTGATTTTATTGCAGTATCTGTTGTTATTCTGCCTTTCCTGCTGCCTTTTCTTTTTAATTGCGAAGAAAAAAAATATGCAATTTTAATTTCACTTGCCGAAGGAATTTTGTTTTCAGCATGGTTGTTCTTTTTCAGGGCTGATTATATTTTTTATACAGTTTTTGCCAGGCATTTGGGCCAGGAAATTTTTTCCGCATTTGAAAATTCTCATTTTCTCATATCTTATGCTTTTTCATCAGATAAGATGTTTTCTTTTTTTGCTGTTTTTGCCGGTATAGCTGTATTCATTCTGTCTTTTTATTATCTTGGGCAAAAACAAGGATTAAACATTAAATTAAATGAAAGTCTTAGGTCTGATAAAAAACTCTGCTGTGTTCCAATTCAGGTCTGGCTGAATAAAATTTACCCGGTTTTGTTTGCCTGGCTTGCCTGTATTGCTTTTTTTTGTTCCTTGCAGGATTATTTTTTTAACCCTCCTTCCAGCTTCAATTCAGTATATGGTTTGTATTATATTTCTGAAAATCCTGTTTTTAATATAGCGTGGGCTTTGAAAAAGAATTATTTCAGAAGAAAACTATCTTCTGACATCTATTCTAAAAAAGCAATTGGGAATATTTCAGAAATATGTTCTGAAAATGAAGACTGCCCTGATTCCCGAAACATGTTTTTAAGAAAAAGAAAGAAATTTTCATTGCAAAATAAAAAATCCGGCATTGAGAAGCCTGATTTCATAATCTTTTTTTTGGAGAGTTTTAACCCTGAGCCTTTGCTTAAAAATGCTGCCTTTCTGCCTGAGCTTAAACGCATTAAAAAAAACAGTCTGTTTTTTTCATCTTTTTTTTCGTCCGGAACCAGAAGCCGCATAGCTCTTAATTCGCTGCTGTTTTCCGTGCCTCCGGTTCAGGGTATTTCTCAATCTGGAAAAATATATGGCAAGAATGTTTTTTTCCCTTTTGCCCATTACTTTCGCAATATGTCTTACAAAACAGTATATGCTCAGGCTGGGCATTTTAAAGATGGCATATATTCTGCGCAGTTTAGCGGATTTGACGAAACATATCATTGGAAGGATATGTTTGGCAGCGGAAAGGAAACATCTGATAAAGCCAGTGAAGAGGAAGGCATGTCTTTTTTCTTTGAAAAGATTCAGAATGCATCCAGGACAGGCCATTTCCTGGGCATATATTACACAGCTGTGCCGCATTATCCTTATATGCATAATATTCCCGGCCACGAGCCTGTGTCTGAAAAAATGAGCGATGAGCAGAGATATGCTGTCATGGCGGAGTATGTGGATTCATGTATAAAAACATTCATGGAAAAGGCAGAAAAGGAAAGCTGGTTTGGAAATACTTATTTTATTTTCATGCCTGACCATAGGGGCCACTTGGTTTCAGACCTTGACAGGACAAAGCACGGCATCCGTGATGACTTTCTGTCTTTTCTTATGATTTATTCTCCGAAAAATATTAAGGCAGGCATAGATAATTCCCTTTCCGGACAGGAAGACATTCTGCCCACTCTGCTGGACATTGCAGGCTATGATGGCTATTATCTCTCTGCCGGAGGCAGCCTTCTTGACAAAAGCTTAGTTAGGGAAAAACATGTTGTATATGGCGAAGACGGCAGAATCTTTATTTTCCGCAGGCAGGGAGAATATTCTTTGTTTGAAGGAGAACATTATGCTGATTCCGAGGCTGAAAGAGATTATGCGGCTGCTATTGCCTTTGAAGAGTCTTTGTATTCTGCCCTTTATGACAGCTGGAGAATTCCGGACAGTTCATTCATTGTCCGCAGATAGCCTGGCCAGGCCGTACACGGACTGATAGCTCTGATATTTTCTGTTAAATTCCTCATTATCTATATGCTTTACATTATTGTTGTACTCATGCTTGCGCATGCTGGATTCGCTTATCTGAATTTCGCAGGTGGCAATGTTTGCGCAATGCGCTGTTATTCTGCGCAGGTCATTCATAAGGTCCGTGAACAGAAATCCTACTTCAACCGTGCATTCCCCTTTCTTCATTCTTGCTATGTGATTGTTCTTGGCATATCTTATGCTATGCTTTATAACTGATTCCAGGGGTTCAACTTCACTGGCCAGTTTCAAGTCATCTTTCTCAAGAGCCTGGAATGATACGGTAACAGCCTCTATCACAGCATTCACTATGGTTTTTATTTCCTCAACCGCAATAGGGGAAAAACGCCTTCCCTGTTCTTTCATCTTTTCCGCCACTGTAGCAATATAAGCGGAATGATCTCCTATTCTTTCTATGTCTCCTATTGCCAGAAGCATCTGGGTTATGCGGTTATTTTCCTCTTCTGCAAGAGGTTTGGCTGAAAGCTTGAGCAGAAATGAGCTTAGTTTGTCTTCATATTCATCAATTTCAGCCTCTGTTTTAATTATGTCATCTGCCTTAAGCTGATGATAGTTCTTTAACAGTTTGGTTGCGAATATGAAGTTATGCGCGGTCTTTGCGGCCATGCGGTTGACTAATTTTCTGCATTCCGCTATTGCGAAGGTTGGAGAGCGCAGCAGATTCTCGTCAATCAGTATTTTTTTAGGCTCATTTTTCCCTGGCCTGATTATTCTTACGGCAAGTTTCTCTATCATTCTGGAGAAAGGAAAAAGCATTATTGTTGTGCCTATGTTGAAAATTGAGTGCATTACGGCTATTGAAAAAGGATTTGCGCTTTCATTAAGAAAATCCGTAATGTGAATCATGCGGAAGAGCATGAAAAAGGCTATAAATAATACCGTGCCCAAAAGATTGAACAGTATATGCACGGCTGAAACCCTTTTCGCTGCAGTGCTTACGCCAATGGAGGAGATAAGAGCGGAACTGCATGTTCCTATGTTCTGGCCCATTATTATAGGGAATGCTGCCGCATAGTTAAGGCTGCCTGTGAGCGAAAGCGCCTGCAGTATGCCTACGCTGGCGGCTGAACTTTGTATTACTGCTGTAACCAGCGTTCCGGCAATTATGCCTATTAGAGGATTGCTGAAAGCCGTAAGAAGCTGTGAGAATCCCGGCATTCCGGCCAGCGGCGCCATGGCGTTTTTCATCATTTCCATACCGCACATCAGTATGGCAAAGCCTATCAGTATGGTCCCGGCATTCTTTATGCGGTTGCGCCTGGAAACCATTGTCATTATTACACCTGCCAAAGCCATTAGAGGCGAAAATGCTTCCGGCTTGAGCATGCTTATAAAGAAATTGTCGCTCTGTATGCCGGAAAGGCTTAGAATCCAGGCAGTGGCTGTGGTTCCGACATTGGAACCCATTATTACGCCTACGGATTGCGACAGAGTCATTATGCCGGAGTTTACCATGCCTACCAGCATTACTGTTACTGCAGATGAGGACTGTACCGCTATTGTGATTCCGGCGCCAAGCAGCAGGCCTTTCACGGGGCTGGCTGTCATCTGCCCCAACAGTTTTTCCATTTTTCCGCCTGCGAATTTTTCAAGGCCTGAGGAAAGCAGGCTCATGCCATACAGGAAAAATGCAAGTCCGCCACATAATGTGAATAGATTAAAAACAGTCATAATGGTCAACTCAATTTTATCAAATAATTGCTAAAGGCGCATTAGCCGGTTAATGAGCCGTGCAATGCTGATTTGAACGGTAGGGCCAATCGTATTTTGCCTGAAATAATATAGTAAAATAACCTTAATACGGCAGTACTGCTGATATTTTGTAAAAGCTGCCCTTAAAAGGAGACTTCATGACAAAACGGTTTACTATAGATAATGGCATTGCCTTTGCTGTTGTATTCTTATTTCCTGTTTTTGCATTTCTGCTGTCAGACAGTGCTGCCGCTGAGAATCTGGTTACAGAAGGGGGAAATTATACCATAAGCGGACTGTCAGGTTATGATTCCGTTGTAAACAGCGGTGCTCTTTCCATTGATGTTGACGGGACTGTTTTCGGCGTACCCGTAAGCGGTACCGGGAATACGGAATTTGTGCTTGGCAATTCCGCGCTTGCCATAAATGCAGCAATAACCCAGAGCACGGTGTCTTTTTCACAGGGAGTTTCGCCACAATCCGCCACATTATCCGCAGGATATGCGGTAAGCGCAGATCTTTTAACCGATATAGGTTCATCCAATTCCGCAGGGCTTGTAGTAAACGGCACGGTTAATGGAAATATATCCAATGGCCTGTATAATGCCGGCAGCAGGATGGATATAAATACAGGCGCTGCAATAAACGGCGATATAATTAATAATGGCTATATAGTGGCAGATAATGTAAGCCTGTCCTCTGGCATAAGTGGCACGGGCCAGCTCACTGTTTCGGGAACGGTTGGATACAGCGGCACCGGTATAAACCAGGAGAGCCTTGTTATTTCGGGCAATTCCGTGTTTACCAGTTCTTCAGATGTTACGGTTAATATAATGTCAGCAGCAGGAACAAATGCCGGTTATGTGAACAATGGCAGCCTTACTGTGGATAATACGATAGATGCCGGTGCAATAAATATTTCCGGCACGGGTTCTATAACTGCTGAAGCTATATCAGTGGATAGTGAGGATGAAATAACACAGGAAACAATTATTCTGACCGGTCATTCTTCATGGCTTTATGGAACAGTAAACAGCGATGTTGTGCTTGCGGAGAACAAAAGCGGATATGAGGCCAATTACGGCACGATAAATGGCGATCTTACAATGATGGCGCAGCACAATAATGTATGGATGAATAATTATGGCACAATAAACGGTAATCTGCTGCTGGAAGGCGAGCAGAGTCTGGGATTTCTTCTGTACGGAGGATATGAACTGAATGAAACGGTTTATGACCATTCTGTTGTAACGGGGCTTATAACCAATAATATTGCAGATTACGGCAGCGGCGCTCTGTATTTTAATCATTTTGGCTCCAATGAAGGAAAACTTCCGATAGAGATAACAGGCGGAATAACCAGAACGGCTGATGGGCTCGGAAATCTGCACATGGGCTGGAACAACGGTGCTACAGCCATAATAAAATCAACTGTTGAAAAACAGGAAATAAAGGTAGGGTACAATGTATCCGGAAATCATCTTATTGTTGATCATGAGCACAGCGGCCTTATACAGAATTCAAACATAATCATTGGCAATAACAATGCTTTAACGGCAAATGCTTCGGATCTTGTAAACATAGGTACGTTTTATAATAATGGAACAATTACTTTTACAGGCGGCACCAATAATAATGTCATAAGCAAATATTCCGGAAACAGTTATTTGTATATAACAGGCGATGTGTCAAATGCCGCAGCCATAGATGTTACTTTCGTTGAAATTGATGAAGGGGCTTCGCTAACGCTTGCCGAAAACGGCGCGATAACACTTGATGGCAGTATTGAGAATAATGGAACGCTGAATATAAACGAGGCGGAATTTTCCGTGGCTCTCGGAGGCGCTGAATTAAATAATCATGGCCTTGTTTCATTTGGCGATACGGGTACTTTGCAGGCTTATAATATTTTCAATCACGAAGGTTCCACCATGTCGGTAAGGAATATTGAGAACCTTACTTTCAATAATCTTGCCAATAACGGCCTTCTTAATGTGAAAGGCACGCTTTCCAAAAGCGTATCCGGCTCAGGCACTGTTTCCGTGCTTAACGGTTCCCTGACGGTAAATGATGATGTTTCAATTGGCAGCAACTCAACATTGATTACTGATCAGACGGAGTTTACAGCCCGTGCCGGGCTTTTTGCGGCTCCTGTAATAAACAATGGCAGGCTTAATCTTTCTCAGGGAACGCTATCCCAGAACATAAGCGGGCCTTCCGGGCAGACATACATAGATTCCGGCAGCGGAACCGTAAAAATAGCGGATAATGTTGTTTTAAGCCAGAGCCTGATT
>CACZRG010000229.1 GCA_902783485.1 uncultured Elusimicrobium sp. | reverse complement strand
CAGCTGGGAGAGCGCCTCGTTCGCAACGAGGAGGTCAGGGGTTCGAACCCCCTTACGTCCACCAGATTTCAGCCGCAGAAGAAAGCTGCGGCTTTTTTTATGGACAACAGAACCCGTGCTGACAGAAGCAGGATTATAAAAACAGTCATAACAGTAATTTATGCCTGTCTGACTTTATATCTTGTGTTCTGTCATGAAACATGGGCTGACGAAGCGCAGCCATGGCTTATGGCTCAGGAATTAAATCTTTGCGGGCTTCTAAGGGAAGCCTCTGCAAAGGGCCATCCGTACCTGCTTTATCTGCTTGTTTTCCCATTTGCAAAAGCCGGTGCTGGTATAATAATACTAAAAATATTGTGCTGGCTTTCAGCCGTTGCGGCAGCTGCCATTCTCTGTTTTTATGCTCCTTTTTCAATCTGGCTTAAGATTTTAATGCTTTCCGGTGCACCGTTTCTGTATTTTTTTCCGGTAATATCAAGGAGTTATTCACTTATTCCCATGCTTCTTTTTACTGCTGCTGCGGTTTATCCCCGTATATCCGGTGATAAAATAAAAAAAAGCTGTTTTTTCTTATATATTACCGTAGCAGTACTTATAGGACAGACACATCTTGTTATGACAGGGCTGGCATATATAATGCTGGCCGAATCTCTTTTAATAATCAAAAGAAAGCCCGAAAGTTTCTCTGCCGCTGAAAAAACAGCCTGTATAACTGCTTCAGCTGCCGGTTTCCTGCTGCCGCTTTTCCAGATAATATACGGAATAAGCCTTAATAATTCATTTGCGCTGTATCCGTTTTATACTTTTGTTTATCACCCTGTTATTTTCTTTTTTGCCGGTTTCCTTACGCCTTTTATTCCCGGTTTTATATCCGACAGGTTTATTTTGCCTGCCGGCATATCTACAGGAATTTATAATCCCGCAGACAGTACTTTTGTTGCGGCAGCTGCGGCAGCTGCATGTCTTATTGCAGTGCTTATTCTGCTGAAAAAGCTGTCCCGCAAAGATTTTTTTCTGTGCCTTGCCGTGCTTGTTTCACAATTAGGCATATATATGTTTGTATATCCGGTTATTTTCCCGGCACGCATACACTGCTTCACAGCTGCGCTGATTTTCTTTTTCTGGCGGGCTTTCAGCCGGGCAGATACTGACAAAACTGTCTGCAGAGGCTCTTTGCGCGCTGCACTTTATGTTTTCTTTGCCATGCTTATTCTGCCGGGACTGTGGTTTGCCTGCAAAGATATAACACAGCCGTTTTCATCAGCCCGCGAAATGGCTGTGGTGTTAAAAGAAAATCTTCCGGAGGATATTCCGGTATATATACAGAACGATGTCGCCGAGGCTCTTGTTTACGAACTTGGTAAAAGGCCTCTTCTGTATAATGGCGGTACGCCTCTTAAATATTCCAGACTGAATGAGCCTGTCCTTGAATCAGGAGAAGGTACAGTATGGCCTGAAGATGGATTTTATCTTGTAAGTATGACTGAAACGGATTCCGGCAGCTGTCTTTACAAAACAAGGCCGGCAATAAAGCGGGGCGAAACATTCTGTCTTTCATATTACGGCAGGAACAACGAAAAAGGCATATAATGGGCCATGAAACTGTAAATAATATACTGTACGGAATATGTGAAAATCTTATTTTGTCAGATAAGAAAAGATTCCGCGCCTGAAAGCTTTTTCTGCCGCATTTCTGAATTCGTATGTGAAAGACTGTCCGTGTTTTTCTCCTTCAGAAACCTTCATTTTTGAAGTACGGCTTACAGGAATATACTCTGTCCATTCAACAGGAACATAATGAAGATATCCGTCTCCACCGTACACCGCTATATGCTCTACACGGGTGACTCCACGGAATCCCCTTGCAGTAACCAAAACAGAACCTGCGTTACCTGTTCTTGTCCCGGCTTCAGCCTTGAGTATGCTATGTGTTATGCAGTTTTTATGCTCAAAACATTCCTCTCCGTGATAGTTGGCAAGGGTTTCATATTCCCAGTCAGAGGCCGGTTCTCCAGGCTGAATAACAGTTTTCCATATTTCCTCATGGTTTCTGGTCATCTGATAAACCGGTATAGCCAGCAGAGGGGCCAGTGAGAAATATATTTTGCGGAAAAATTCAGAAGAAAACGAAACAAAGAATTTCTCAGCATATTCTGCATCATAGGAATAGAAAAGTGCAGGATCCGTATCCAGATCGCCTGATTTTATATGATCTGCAAAAATTTTGTTTATCTTACAGTCCTTGACAAAATCAAAATCATCACCGAAGCCCACGGAGGTATCTTTAAGCAGGTCAAGCATCTGCCGTTGCGCCACATCGGTGAAAAGCAGTCTGTACTCAGTCTCGTTATTCCTGTCAGTGGTCTTGAACAAAGCCTCGAATTCCCTGTTCCGCATTATAGTATAGTTGCTGTCGTCTGAAAGATTGCGGGAGAAGTTCTCAAGTTTCTTTATCTCGCGTTTCATTCTGAAAGAATGCCAGAATCCCTTTTTTCCGCCGGAAAGTTCCGAGGGGCTTCTCGTAAATTTCAGTGAAGGCGCCGCGTCATTGCCGTAGAAAAGAAAAGAATAATTATTGTAAACCGGTTTTGGAGCTTCAACAGATGCATAAAGTGTTTGAGAACGGTGTACTGCATATGTTCTTCCCTGTGGACCCGTTTCATACTCTGTCCAATGTATCACCAGACTGCCCGTATATGACTCAGTTTCCCATTCCTGACTGATTATTTCTCCGAAAATAAAAGGATTGCCGGCAATTACTCCAGACTGATTAAACAGAAGTGATGAATTTTCGTCCCAGTGTGGCTCAAAATCATAAATACGTACAAGGTCCCTGAAGCGTTTCTCTGTAAAATATTTATCGAATGCAATCTGCGGAACTGTCTTTGTAATAAGCTTCTGAATCATATCCCAGGTATAAAGGCTGTTAAGGGGTTTCATCTGCTCAAAAGCCTCATCCTTTTTATGTTCTGCTTTATTCTGAAGTTCGTCAAGATTGTGTCTGGTTATGAAGAAAAGAATAAGAAAAATAATACCTGCTCCGGCAGCCCAGAAAAAAACAGATGTGGCAATACCGGAATTATCGTAAGTATCCTGCGCAAGTATACACAAACATAAAGCGATAGCCGCGACAATGAATGCAGTGATACAGATGAATCTGCAAAAGCCTTTAAGAAAGCCTATGACTTCAGCATGTTCCTCAAGTTCCTTTATTTCTTTTACTTTGTTCCTGTTTGACTCTGTGTCAACACCGGATTTTTTCAGCAGTCCTGCAAATTCTGCCCTTGCGGCCTCTTCAAATGACTTTCTGAATTTGTCCCTGTAGGACGGCAGAGGGTCGTAAAGGATATCTGTCAAAAGAATACCTTCCCGGCTTTGTCTTTTATTTCAGCCGACGCGGTAAAAGGAATCCTTGTTGTGTAACCAGCGCGGGAAGCAACTATCATCTTCGTCGGCCACTCATAAATATCTGTGTTCCACTGTGTTACCGTGTCCTTGTAAACTGTTCTTGCGGCAGTTATTTCTTTCTGCAGATAGGAATTCTGCTGCATGGCGTCAGCAATGGCGGCATGGGATTTAAGTTCCGGATATGCTTCCACCTGTGGGAAAAGCCGGCTGAATGCGCCGTCTATCTGTGCAGAAGCTTCATTGCGTTCAGTGTCTTTTATGCCGCTGCGGAACGCAGCGACTGCTTTCATTACATCTTTATCCAGTTCTGTGGCTTTTGATACCAGAGCGGCGACATTTTCAAGAATACGCACACGCTGTTCAAGATAATTGTCTATGTTTGAGGCATCAGCCTGAAGTTTCTGCTGCAGCTGTCTGAAATAATTGGCGGCGCTTATTTTTTTGAAAATGAATATTATTCCCGGAGACATGGAAACCAGAAGAAATAAGAAAAGTGTTATTTTCGGATTGACTGACGAGAACATTTCCATGTTTGAGTAGTCCACGTTAAAAACATTAAAAAACAATATTATAAGTGCAGGTCCCCCCGTCCAAAGAAGTATTTCAAACAAAACTGAACCGAAGCCGGTTCTGACCGGCAGCTGTTTCCCGATTACATTTATATCATGCCCCGCAGGATTTGTGGTTGCGCTCATCTCGTCAAGTTCATTCGCCATATTAAACTCCCCAGTTGTTTATTGCGGAATATTCCGCTATCTGATATTATTGTACTCTATTTGTTTAAGATAAGGAAACAGTCTTGTTTATGTTCAGACAAATGTGAGACTGACAAAACTTTTTTTCGGTCTGTTAAAAGAATGAAATCAAACCGTTTTCTGTCTGGGAATACTGTCATTTTTAAAATGTTAAAATATATCTGTAGTTTTAATTTGCAAGGTTGTGTCCGTTTAAATGAAAAAGTATTTCTGTTTTTTTTGTCTTTCCGTATTGTTTCCTGCAGTTATATATAATAATGCCGTCTGGGCACAGGAACAGTCCGCTGAACAGCCGGTACTGACTGAGACCGTCACCGGCGCAGATAAATCTGACGGACAACAGGAATTTAAAACCACTACAGATATATCTGCAGTAAATGGAACACAGGAAGAAAAATCTGTTAATGAGGATTCAGTAAACACAGTTCCCGGAACAGATTCAGGCGATGACAACTGGATAAGGGCCTCGGCAAAACTTATCGGAGCCATATGGAGAGAAGGTTCATGGGAAGTTTTTGCGCCGCTTCATGCCTGGCACAACAGGGAAGCATATCCCAAATATAAAATAGAAGGGTACAATGAGGATCCATGGGGTTTCGGTATCGGCAGATACCGCATGGATTATAAAAATAACCGTGACGGCATTCTTGCTATAGGTTTCAGCGATTCAAACTGGCATTTTGAGCCGCTTCTTCTTTATTCATGGGAGAAAATATGGCGGGACAGGCGGGATTTCTTTCGTTTTTCAGCCGGTTATGTAGCAGGCTTTACCACGAGAAAAGAGTGGCACTGGTGCCCTATTCCCATGGCTCTGCCCATAGTCAGTGTGGAAGCCGGTCCTTTTTCATATTCCAACACTTATATCCCTGGTCTGGGCAAGGAAAACGGGAATGTGTGGTTTTCCTGGGCTTCAGTAAGATTCTGAAAAGTCTTCTTTATTATCAGGCTGAACCTTTCACCGGAATTGTTTTTCCCCGGATCGGCGTAATATATATAAGCATAGACTGAAACAATTTCAGCAGATAATTCAGTCTGGCTATAAAAAGAGTATTGATTTTAGTATTCTCTTGTCATTCTGAAATTGTTTCAGCATCTATATGGCTTATAATGAGGTTCTGAAGCAGGTTCAGTACCAGGAAGTAATGTTTTTGTCCTTTATAGTATTTTGTGTCAGTACTTTACTTTAACAGAGCCTTCAGTTTATAAATGCCGATGTGATTATAATTACCATAACAACAGGTATGATATATCTGGTCATAATCCAGAATATTCTGTCATAAGTCCTGTTTTTGAAATGAAAATCGCTTTTCGCCCGGAAAAATATTGATACACCGAGGCATATAAACATGGAATTCAAAGGCAGAAGCAGATTTGAAGAGAAGAAATCAAAAAGATCAAAAAATGTTTTTCCAAACAGTTTTACATTACTTAGAATACCGAACGAAAGCGCACATGGAAGCGAGAGCAGTGCTATTGCAATACTTGTCAGAAGAACGGCTTTTTTTCTTGACATTCCGCACATTTCATGCAGGACAGCGACCGGATTTTCAATAAGACTTATTCCTGATGTTACGGAAGCGAAAAGCAGAAGAAGGAAAAACGCCGCAGAAAACAGAGAGCCGCCAGGCATCTGCCGGAATATTTCCGGAAGTGTTACAAAAACAAGACCCGGCCCTCCCTGTGGCTCAACTCCGTATGTGAAAACAGCAGGGAATATTATAAGTCCGGCGCATATTGCAACCAGAGTGTCAAAAGCAACAATTGAATAGGAGTTTTTGATAATTCTGTGCTCCGCAGTCATATAGCTGCCGTATATAAGCATTGCCCCTGTACCTGTGCTAAGTGTAAAGAAAGACTGACCGAGCGCATCTATGAACACTTTTCCGTTCAGTTTTGAAAAATCCGGACGGAACATAAACGCAAGCCCTTCTGCAGCTCCAGGGAGTGAAAGGGAAAATACCGCAAGTATTACCATTATAACGCAAAGCATCGGCATAAGGATTTTATTACATTTTTCAACTCCCTCATTTACACCTTTGTAATTGAAATAAGAACACGTGGCAAGAAAAACAATCGCAAGAGTACATGTAAGAACAGGTTTTGCCGTCATTGCCATGAAAACATCACCATAATTTCCGGCTGGCAGGGAAAAAGAATAAAAAAGATAATAGATGATCCAGCCACCTACAACAAAATAAAAGGCAGGAATAAGCAGTGTTGAAACAATCATTGAAAATCCCAGCCATTTAAAGCGGTGGTGTATCTGCATGGAGGCTTCAACACAATTCTTTTTTGTGTATTTTCCGAGAGCTATTTCGCATATCAGGGCGAATGAGGTTATGAAAATAATAATCAGCAGATAAACAAGAATAAAAAGTGCTCCGCCGTTTTCCCCCGCCATATATGGAAAACGCCAGATATTTCCCAGTCCTACCGCTGATCCGGCTGAAGCGAGAAAAAATCCTAATCCCGACTGCCATACTGCACGCTGTTTAGACATATCAAATCCTTAAAAAATTTATGAAACATATTCTATCAAATATGAAATTAACGGAATTCCTGAAAATGCAGTCATTAATCTGTGCCTTAATCCATAATTTCATATATGCTATATTCCTTTTTTTATTTATGGCAGCGGACCAATCCTTAAATATTTTCAGTCGGGAACACAGAAATATCCTTTTTCCGCTATTGGAACTGTTTTGTCCGCATTATCAGAAATACGGCAGACAGTGTCATAAAGTGGTTTCCTGCCTGTAAGGCTGAACACAATCTGTTTTGTTTTTTCAGTTCCTGCTTCCTGTTCCAGACCACCAATATAAGCTGATATTATATGTCCGTTTTTTGTTATTATGCTTCTGGCAAATTCCGTTTTTCGTTCCGGAGATATGCCT
>CACZRG010000228.1 GCA_902783485.1 uncultured Elusimicrobium sp. | reverse complement strand
TTTCATAAGAGGACTGAACCTTGGTCTTGACTTCACCGGCGGAACTCTTGTTCAGGTCAGCTTTGAAAAATACATATCGACAGGTGATCTGCGCAATGCCCTTTCAAAACATGGTGTTGAGGCAGCCATACAGAGTTTCTCTGACAGCGACTCATTCCAGATAAAAGTAAAGGGAGCGCAGACAAATGTTAATGAAGTGGCCGACAATATAAAGCAGGCAATAACCAGTGAAATAAAGGATAATTCCTTTAAAGTAGAGAAACTGGACTATGTCGGTCCTGTAGTTGGAAAAGACCTTTCCCGCAAAGCCATGTTCGCAATAGTGCTCTCCCTGATGGGCATAATTCTTTATGTGGCTTTCCGTTTCTCCAACCCTATCTGGGGTGGATGTGGCGTTATCGCCCTGTTCCATGATGTGCTTATAGCTTTAGGTGCTCTATGCATAACAGGACGCGAAATAGACCTTGTTGTTGTGGCGGCACTGCTCACTCTGGTAGGTTATTCCATCAACGACACTGTTGTTATCTTCGACAGAATGCGTGAAAATCTGCGCACATTCCCCAAAATGCCTCTTGGCGAGCTTATAAATATAAGCCTCAATGAGTGTCTGTCAAGAACCGTAATAACAAGTATCACAGTGTTCCTGGTTGTTTTCATACTTTTCCTCTTCGGTGGAGATGTAATAAACAACTTTGCTTTCACCATGCTGATAGGCACAGTGTGCGGAACATACTCTACAATAGCTATTGCCGTACCTCTGGTCTACTCCTGGGCCGGTGGTGGCAGGAAATAACATATATCCGGGGTTCCGGTGCGGAAGATAAAAAAGTTCAAGATTCCGGTTTACACCTATGAAATAGCACGTATGTGCAGAAAAACCGGACTTAACCTTGACCTTACAGGCCTGGGAGCGGAACGTGATTTTAAGGAATACATTTCGCTCCTGGCCTCCACACTGGAACCCTCGGTTGTTTTCGACTACTTTCCCCCTGACGATGAAGATACCGCTGTAATAGGCAGTGATTCAGCCAGCAGGAATCCATCTACAATAGCAATACTCACACTTGGAAGTCCATTCGCAGACAGAACTGCAATTGAAAAAGAAGACACAAGAAGACAGATCAACATAACTGCTGCAATATCTTTTCTTCAGGCCGCGGTAAAAGTAATATCAGATCTGTCCGCCCAGGAAGCCACACGGGAAGGTTTTGTTTTCTCAAAACCTCTGTATATTTATTCAAAACCAGATCTGAATACGCGAGAAAATGGCAAAAGCGGAAGCGACACATACGAGGTTCCTTTATACAGGGATGAACTTTTGGCCAAACTGGTAAAAAGACTTGAAGCTGAGAAAATAGGAATATTTCTGAATGATGGGCTGATTACTCCGGAATATTCCTGTGTTTTCAGGCTTGAATGGCTTATAAAACAAAAAAGAAAATAAAGCAGCAGAAACACTTAAAACTGATGGGCAGATTTATATTTATTCTATATACAGCGGCCGCCCCGATTCTGGCAGCGGGATATCTGTTTTCACTTATTTTTACACCGCGCAGAGGCAGACTGGCAAAATTAGGGCCGGAACTTAAGGAAAGACTTGCTGTTGAACTGCCTGCCTTGCCACAGAACGCATTATGGTTTCATGCTGCCTCCATGGGAGAGGTAAAAGCCATATCGGTTCTTGCACCTCTTCTGGCAAAAAAACTTGATAAGGATTTTTTTATAACAACATCTACGGCAACAGGCAAAAAAGAAGCTCTTAAAATCACAGAAAATGTCACTCTTATGCCTGTTGATTTCTATCCTTTTGTAAAAAAACTTATAGAGCAGACAAAGCCAGTGATGCTGATAAACGCAGAAACGGAGATATGGCCTGCTGCCTTTCATCTGGCTGATGAATACGGCATACCTGTATATATAGCAAGCGCAAGGATTTCACAGGGCACATTCAGCCTGTATAAAAAACTTTCCCCGCTCACGGAGTATATATTCAGGGGCGTAAGGAAAGTATTGTGCCAGAGTGAGAGTGATGCGGAAAGATACCGCAGACTTAAAGGCCTTGAAGGCAGGGTTTATGTAACAGGAAATCTTAAATATGATCAGACCTCTGCTGCGGAAAAAAACACTGAAATAACAGAGCTCATGCGTATCTTTAACCCGCATTCCGCTCCGGTTTTCACAGCAGGCTGCACACATCCGGAAGAAGAAGGAATTATTCTTGAGGGATACAAAAAGGCACTTGAACACATACCGGAACTGAAACTTGTGATTGCGCCACGTCATCTGGAACAGATTTCAATTACAGAAAAAAATATCAGAAATGCAGAACTGAATTACACCGTATGGCCTGACAGCCCTGCTGCTGAAACAGCAAAGGCTTCCATACTGCTTATAAACCGCACAGGGGTTCTGCAGTCCCTTTACAGCTGTTCAGCTGTATGTTTTACAGGTGGCACGCTAGACAATACAGGAGGCCATAATCTGCTTGAACCTGCCCTGTTCAGCAGGCCAGTGCTGTTCGGTCCAGGCTACCGCACAGCGAAAATAGCAGGAGACGCACTGGTAAAGAATAAAGGCGGTTTTATTATCAGGACGGCTGATGACCTTGCAAAGGAATTAAAATCCCTTATACTGCACACTGAAGCCCTTTCCGAGGCTGAAAAAAATTCCTGCAGAACACTTAAAGAACTTCAGGGAGCAACAAACCGTACTCTTAATATGATTCCATGACAGGCATATAACAATCAGACGGAATTTATTATACCTGATTCGGATAACCTGCTATCTCAGATAACGGAATATATGCCACACCGCGTTTACGGTATTTTTCATATTTAGTATCCCAATCGCCTAATGTCATTTCAAAGAACTCGCCTAATTTTGTTTTTACTATCATCTCTAGTATCTCCTTTATTATACAAATAAATGGCGTGTGAAAACACTAAAAAAAAGCACACACCAAAAGTACCTTTCTCCGCCACAGTAGATCTATCCGTATGTCCCGGATGTTAGATCCCCTGCGGCGGAGAAAGGTACTGAAAACAATCTGCGCTGTATAACTTTATCCTGTTGCCAGAGCGCAGGCTGGCAACAGAAACCCCGGTTTTTACTCCCTGGGCTGGAGAGTATGGCTGTAATACTGATCAAGCCACGCTGCGGCTTTTTCTGCCGCTTCCCTTTCCGGGTAGTTAGCCCAGAAGAAACCCTTTTGGGGGGCATCCAGGCACTCCGGGATCGGATAATTCTCTGCATCAACGCAGGCTATGTTATAGCCCCCGCGGGCACTTCTGCCAGTAACGAACCTGACTGCCGTGCCTTCAAAAGCACTGGCTGGCACAAATTTA
>CACZRG010000227.1 GCA_902783485.1 uncultured Elusimicrobium sp. | reverse complement strand
CCGTTTTCTATCTGTTTTCCCTGTCGTATTTCTCCAGAAAGCGGAATTCTTCCCTTATCAGTTTTTCAAGGCCTTCCCTCATACCTGTTTCCGGATGCCAGCCGTATTTTTCCATGGCATGGGAATTGTCGCACAGTGAGAACTTATTTATCTCGTGGCTGAGTATCTCGTCCCTGATTGTGTACGCTCCCTGGAAAAGACCGGGATATTTTTCCCAGTAGTGTCGGTCATCAGCGTATACGGCGGGAATGTGTTTCCCGGTTATTTCCTGTGCCAGCTGATATATCTCATTGACGGAATAGCTCGCATTGCCAGAAGCATTGACGGCATCAAAACCTGTTCCTTTCCGCACGGCGGTTAACAGTTTTACCAGATCCTCAACATAAACATAGTCGCGCCTCTGTGTCCCGTCGGAATGGAATACCGGGGTTCTGCCGTAATACAGCTCTTTTACAAGATATGGAACAAATGGCGGCTGTTTACGCAGACAGTCCGCATGTGGGCCGTAAACATTTGCGAAACGCACGCAAACTACGCTCATTCCATAAGTATCGCAATAGGACTGTGCGAAACGCTCCGCGGCAAATTTCGTATTCGGGTAAATAAGCGTAGGCGGCGGAAAACTGTCTTCCCTGACTGGAAATTCCGTCGCATTTTCGTATATCGCATTGGTGCTGGCCTGTATGATCTTTTTCACGCCGTAAATGCGGGCATTTTCAAGAATATTCACAAAACCGTTCACATTTACGTCTATGGCTTCCTGCGGATTAAGCTGGCAGTCCGGCAGAGGGGCTATTCCGGCGATATTGTAAACATAGTCAATGTCTCCGGCCTGCATTATGGATTTTATGCCGTTCCTGTCCCGTATGTCCATTCTTATGACTTCCTTTGTGAAGTCATGCTCCTCAAATACAAGATTGTCCTCCTTCCCATAGGAGAAATTGTCAATTAGGATAAGTTCTGCGCCGTCCTGCCGCAACATTCTTGCCAGCCATGAGCCTATAAATCCGGCTGCTCCGGTTATCAATGCCTTCATAAAACCTTTTCTCCTTTGAGAATCTTCATTGTATCAGAAAAAATAAGTTTTGCCTGCCTTATTTTGGCCGGAATACCGCCGTCCCACGAGGACTTGCCTTTTTTACGTTGGCCCAGCATCACATCAAATCTTCTTATGGGGGATTTTTTTCTTATGGACAGAAGATAGACATAAAGTTCCAGTGAAAAATCGTTCGGCATTGCGTCAATGTCCTCTCCGTCGAGTATCTTCCTGCTGAACAGGACGGGAATGGCTCCAATGTCGTTGATTTTTGCCCGGAAAAGGATTGTGCTTAAGGCGGACTGTCCCGCCGTGAAGAAATTGTCAATAAGGCCGCGGCCATGTCGTCTGCCTTTCAGGAACAGGGGGCCGTTGTCCTTATTCTGCAATGCGGTATCAAAAAAGGGAACAAGTGCTTCCGGCGGTATCTGCATATCGGCATGAATCCAGCCTATATATTCGCCGGAAGCAGCCTTTATTCCCTGCTGAATGCCGTAACCGTAGCCCCTGTTCTGCTTTACATAAACTACCCTTATGCCATTATGCAGGCCTTCAATCTCAGTCCTGAAATACTCCGCACTTCCGTCGGAAGAGCCGTTTTCCACAAGCACATATTCAATGTCATAACTGTCCTGAAGCGGCCTTATCCTGCCTATAAGTGACGGCAGGGTAGCTTTCTCATTGTAGCACGGTATTATTATAGAGAATTTCGGCATTTTTTATGATTCAGGCCTGGCTTTCATATGCCTGATATGAAAATCCCCCGGCACAACCGGGGGATCATTACTGTCAGACAGTGTTTTTTACTTCTCAAAGCCGGGGTACATCGGGAATTTGGCGCAGAGTGCAGCTACTTTTTCCTTGATGCTCTTAAGCATTACCTCATCCTCGCGGTGTTTTATCGCCTCGTCTATATAGCCGGCCACCTCTACGATTTCTGCTTCCTTGAAGCCACGGGTTGTAACTGCGGGAGTGCCTATACGTATTCCGCTGGTTATCATAGGCTTCTGAGGATCATAGGGTATGGTATTCTTGTTTACTGTTATTCCGGCTTTGTCGAGTGCGACTTCGGCTTCCTTTCCTGTCACGTTCTTGGCGCGGAGGTCTACGCACATAAGGTGGCAGTCCGTTCCGCCGGAAACAATGCGGTATCCAAGTGTCTGCAGTTCAGCCGCAAGTTTGCGTGCATTAGCAAGAACCTGCTTCTGGTATGTTTTGAACTCGTCAGAAAGACCTTCCCTGAAGCATACGGCTTTTGCGGCTATTACATGCATGAGTGGGCCGCCCTGATTGCCGGGGAATACTGTCCTGTTCACAGCAGCCTTGTAACATGCCTTGGAAAGAATAAGTCCGCCACGGGGACCGCGCAGTGTTTTATGCGTTGTGGTAGTGACAATATCTGCATAAGGAACAGGGGACGGATAAAGCCCTGCGGCGACGAGGCCTGCATAATGGGCAATATCGGTTATAAGGAAGCATTTCCATACATCGCAGATTTTCTTTATTCTTGCCCAGTCCCACTGGCGGGAATAGTTGGAGGCGCCTGCCATTACCAGATTGGGACGCTCCTTTGCGATGAGTTTTTCCATCTCGTCGTAGTCAATGAGTTCAGTGTCTTTGTTGACATTCATGTGAACGATGTGGAAATATTTTCCGGAGAAATTGAGCGGATGGCCATGGCTTAGATGACCGCCGTGATCAAGGTTGAGGCCCATTACCTTGTCCCCGGGTTTTATAAGTGAAAGATAGGCGGAAATATTTGCTGTGGTACCTGAATGGGGCTGAACATTGGCGTGTTCCGCACCGAAAAGTTTTTTTGCGCGCTCTATGGCGAGGTTTTCAACCACGTCTACATTCTCGCAGCCGCCATAGTAGCGTTTGCCGGGGTATCCTTCGGCGTATTTGTTTGTTAGAACAGAGCCGAGCGCTTCAAGCACCGCTTTCGAGGTGTAGTTTTCCGAGGCTATAAGCTCCAGGTTGTGCTGCTGGCGTAATACTTCGTCATGCACCGCCTTGTAAAGTTCCGGGTCATTTATCTGAAGTTCGTTGTACATTTTTTCTCCTGTTCCTTCCGGCGCCTGTCCGGGTATTTCAGGATCATGCGCCTTTTCCTTGCCGCCTGTAAACCGCGGCGCTTTAAATTATTCTACATTATTTTTATTCTGAATATTCTGCCGGTTTTGTTGAAATCAGTTTATGGAAATATTTTATATATACTGCTGTTTCCCTGCACAGGCAGTTTTTGTTTTTTCTGAAAATATCTGCAGGATAAAACTGTAAGACAGACTTTCTGCAGGGCTTTTTAAGGCAAATCAACGATAAATTATATGAGGCAGGGGTGAAAAACGGCTTAAAATGTCATTTAGGCAGAAAAGCTTTTTTTTCTGGTATAAAACGTAGTATGGGAGCCTGTTTTTAGTAGTAATTTCCGGGGTCCTCCGGATTTGTTCCGCAGTTATCGTCTTTTGTCTCTGGCCGCAGCAGTACAACTATTTCTCCTTTTATTTCACCGGAGGCATTAAGTTTTTCTGCGATTTCCCCTGCCGTACCGCAGATAAATTCTTCATGAATCTTTGTTAGTTCCCTGGCTATGACTGTCTGCGTGTCTGCACCAAATTCCTCAGCTACAAATGACATGAATTTCTTTATACGGTATGGAGACTCATAAAGAATAACTGTTTTGCAGAGTGTGAATGCGGCGCTTAGCGCTTTTGTCATTTTGCTTTTTGACCGCGGCAGGAATCCTAAAAATATAAAGGAATCTGCCGGCAGACCTGAGCCTGCGGCAGCGGTTATTACAGCGGACGGCCCCGGTAGCGGAATTACACGTACCCCTGCGCGGCGGCATTCCGCTACAAGGCGGAAGCCCGGATCTGAAATACATGGCGAACCGCCGTCTGTTACCAGCGCAGCTGTTTTCCCGGAACGTAGCCAGCCAATGGCGGAGGCAAGTGAGCGTTCATCATGCTCATTGTATCTGAAAAGTCTTTTCTTTATTCCGAAATGGGTAAGCAGCTGCAGACTGCGGCGCGTGTCTTCACAGAAAACAGCGTCCACTTTTTTAAGCGTTTCAAGCGCCCTGAATGTAATATCCTCGAGATTTCCAAGAGGTGTCGGGATAATATAAAGTTCCATTTTTCAGGTTTCTGCCGTTTTATAAATTCTGCTGGCCCTGTTTCAGTATCTCTCTGGCCAGCCTGCTTTTTCAAGCTTCAGAAATGTGGCAACTATAACAGGGTCAAACTGTCTGCTGCTTCCTTTTTCAAGTTCCAGCCTGGCCTGTTCATATGAAAGCGCCGGACGGTACGGCTGTTCTGAAACCATGGCTTCCCATGAATTGACTACAGAGATTATTCTTGCTCCAAGCGGAATATGCTCACCACTAAGTTTGTCCGGATATCCTGTGCCGTTATACCATTCCTGGTGATAGAGTACCATCTGTGCCACAGGGACAAAGTATTTTATAGGTGCCAGAATCTGATAACTCAGATAGATATGCTGCTTGAGCTCCTCGTATTCTTTAGGGGTAAGTTTGCCTTTTTTGTGCAGAATTTCACTGTCCACACCTAAGCGCCCTATATTGCACAGCAGTGCGGCATATTCAATATTCTTTTGTGTTTCCTCGTCAAGGTCCAGTTCCTGCGCCAGTCTTTTGGCTTTGCGTCCGGCATTTTCTGCCATTTTCCCCTTGCGGCGGTCATTCGCGGCTATAACACGCACAAGTGTTTCGACCATGTCGTGATAATAGCTGCTTACATTTTCATACATATTAATGTTTTCAAGCATTGAAGATGCAGCATTCACGAAAATATTGAGAAATTTCAGCTCATATTCCGTTATCGTGGCATCTTTTGAGGCAAGGTGAAGGTTAAGTACACCGAAAGGCCTGTCCTTTACTTTGAGTGGCAGTGCTATGAAAGGTGTCTGCTCGTCTTCCGTTCCCTTATATCCTTCATACATTCTGTTATTGCCAGGTTCAGCCACAAAAATAACTTCACCGTTCATATAAGCCCTGCCTGCAACGCCTTCACCTGGTTTTATTCTGGTATTGAGCAGCATTGTGTTTTTTATATTCTTTGCCGCGGCTATCATAAGCTCGTCTTTGGCATAGTCTATGAGCATCAGTGAACCGCAACGCGCGTCTATCAGGTCACAGGCGCAGTCGACGACAGTCTGGTAGAAATCCTCGCGCATGGCTGTTTCCGCAGCGCTTCCGGCACCGGCTTTCTGTATTGTTGCGAGTCCGGAAACAAGCAGGTTGAATTTTGAACGCTTGTTGCCGTTTGAGCCGGTCCTGCGCTCGCTTGCCAGCTGTTCGTACAAATCGCTTAATGAATAATATTTTGAAAGCAGCACAAAGCATATGATGACAAGTATTGCTATTACAGCCAGCGCTGCCATTAAAGATGGAGTAATCATCTATAAATAATAGCAAAAATGAAAAATGATTATTATGTTCAGGCTTTATAATCATCTGCCGGAATATAAAACAGACATGGTACTTTTGTGTGAAAAATTGGAAAATGATTTGACGTGAGTGTGATAAGGTATATCATAAACCGGACTGATGTTAAATATGCTATTATTTTCCGTATGGAACAGATACTTTGTGGAATAATAGTTCTTATGGCTGTTATAATTGGCGTGCTTATACGCAGAAATATGTATTTGGGCCGCAGCATAGACGGATATGTCGCAGAGGATAAGGAGCGCAGTCATGAAATAAATTCCATTGCCAAGTTTGAAAATCTTGCCTCCGAACTTGCGCAGCTGCGCCGTGATGGGCTTAAAGACAGAAAAGTTTTTTTTGAAACAGTACTTGACAGTGCCTGTGCCCTGCTTAATTCCGGCCGTGGCTCTCTTATGCTTTATGATGAGGCCTATGACGAACTTATTGTTATTGCTGCACGCAACATAGAACGTGAATTCGCTGAGAATGTTCATATGGCACCGGGAGAGGGTATAGCCGGCCGCGCTTTCAAAACCGGAGAGATAATATATGTTACAGACCCTGAGACAAACTCGCAGTATGTTGGTTTTGAAAATCTTCCCGGACAGAAAGAACCTTTTATAGCGGTTCCGGTAAAGACTTCAAGGCGTACCTATTGTGTCCTTAATCTGCACCTTACTTCCGGTAATGCACGTTTTACTGATTATGAACTCAAGATGCTTACGCTTCTTGCTGATGAAGCGGCTCTGATAATTGAAAACCAGAGACTAAAACAGGCCCTGGATCCGGATTTTCAGGATACAGAAAATGCCGGATGATGTAAAAATTACAGTTTTACACAGGTAAAATTATTCAAAAAAATATTAAGAAGAGCCGTGTATTTTGAATATCGGCTCTTTTTTTTGTATTATAAAAAAAGATGTTATCTTTTATAAGTATTAAAATTGCAGTATAAACTTACCAAGGCAAAAAACATAGAAGGACTGAACATGAACATATTAAAAGAGAAATACGGCAAGATAGCAAAATGCTGCGCTCTGTTTGCAGCTTTTGTTGTCCTGCTTATATCCCCGGTCATTACGGCAGCAGCGAATTATCCCTACATACTCCCGGACGTAGAGGATTTTACCACTGTTGATAATATTGATACGACAATAACCGTTCTTCCAGAGCAGGAACGTATGTCCATTTGGGGCACAGGAATACGCAATACTGTTACTGGGAATGTTACCCTTACAATAGCAGGTACAGCCGAGGATCCGCTTGAAGTGACTGTCGGTTCCGGGGCTCCGGCTATCTATGTTGATGGTGTTTATGGTAATGTTTATTATTCAAAAAACTATATCACAAGCGCCTCCTATCTGAATATTCCGGAGGGAGATCTGCCAGCTGGTTTTGAGTCAACAACCTCCCTTATACAGGGGAATCTTACTCTGGACCTTAGCAATGTTATAGTAAATGACAATGTCATAGGTAATCAGTCCATATCGGAAGGGGGAAATATTGGTAACTTTGGTACCCGGGGCAAGACACTGATTATTCTTAATAACAGCATTGTGCTTGGGGATCTTCGTGGTGGAAACGATGCCGGCCTTGGTGCGGATCCTGCCAATGCTCCGTATACAACACTTGGCGATATAGAACTTAATGTTATTAATTCAAGAGTCGAAGATGAGATAGTAAGCGTAGGTGCGTATCTTTCGGCTGGTAATATCCTTATAAATATTACGGGAAATTCCATTGTGGGTGATGAAAACGGTGAAAAAGCCGCCGGAGAAGACGGCTGGGTAATAGCCGGTACACAGCGCCCTGGTGGAACTGTTGGCAACACGGAAATAAACCTTGACACTGACGGGGCGGAAAACACAATTCTTATAGCCGGAGATGTAAATGCCGGAAGCCGCTATAATGCCGTTGCTGAAAAAAATTCTGATGAAGGCAGTGTTACAGGAAATGCTGCATTAAATATTACTGGCGGCGGAAATGTTAACATAGGCGGTGATGTGCGCGCATATCATGTGGCTGGAACTACATCGCTGTCTCTTGAAAATGTTACGGCCACTGTTGCCGGGACAATACAGGAGTTTGGAACTATTACTGTAGATTCAGATTCTGTTCTCAATGCTTCAGCAATAATCAATTCCGGTTCGTTTACAAATAACGGCCTTGTTTCTTCCGCGCTTGATAATACAGGAACAATAACAGGCACGGGAGCTCTTGTTTTTAACGGTGATTCAGCCAATGCTGCATCCAAGACAATAGCACAGAGCACTATAACAGTAAATGAAGGAATAACCTTTGACAACAATGGCACTGCTTCCGCGGCTATAATTAATAACGGTACAATATCGGGAACAGGAACCTTAAATACCTTAACTGCATCTATAAATAATGGTTCCATTTCCCAGGGAACTATCGGTGTAAGCGGCAAATTTACAAATAATTCAGGAAAGAATATTACTGTAACTTCAGGAATTTCCGCTGCAGATTCCGATGCTCTTATTGAAAATTACGGAACAATCACTTTTGATGCTTCCGGCAATGCTTTAACAAATGATGTGTCAATAACAGACGGCGGCAGCTGGGTTCTTGTTGACGACGATTATGTATGGACTCCTTCAGGCTCAGGTTCCGGAACTGTACGTTTTGTGAATGGTCACGAAGGAGAAAACCGCATAGTAACCAACACAGCTGATATAACACAGTCCACAGTGTATGTGGATGCCACCAGCTATGTTTTAAATACTGCCACAATTACCGCTGGAGAGATAATTGTTGAACAGGGCGGTTATCTGCAGGCTGATCTGAACCACATCACCGGTAAGATTACCAATGATGAGGATTTTGTTGTGGACAGCGATGGTGAGTTAAACGATCCTACATATATAATAGGAGACGGAACTACAACCATACATTCAGGTGCTACACTTATCAATAACTCTACAATATCACAGGAGCGTATAGTAATTGAAGAAAATGCCGGTCTTAGTTCCGATGCTTCTTCACTTAACGCAAATGATGTGATAGACAATAACGGACTGCTTACATTTACCGGCGGGACAAATAACAATAATATTGAATCATCTCTTAATACAGGCGGAGTAATCATTGACGGTGAGGTGGACAATGCCGCTTCTGTAGAGCAGAGCACTATTACGGTTCTGGCTGGGTCTGTATTTACCAATACAGGCGCCTCTTCTGTGATTACAGGTACGGTTTATAGCAGTGGCACATTCACCAGTGATGTTGAAAAGATGCACGGTGATGTGTATAACTACAGCATGAACACATATAATGTAAATGTTACAGGTGCCCAGGATCTTGATGGTGATATATTAGGTACAGGACGCACTGTTATAACAGGCCTTACTCCTGATATAGCGACAGATGTTCTTACTGTGGGCACACATATCATAGAGCAGGATAAAGTCGAGATAGCCTCTGCCACAGTTGTTTCAAATGCCGATAATCTCATAGTTACGGAGATTGCCAATGAGGGACTCCTTAATCTTATCGGTGGCACAATTTCTTCTGATATAACAGGTACAGGCGCAGTAACGATAAGCAGCAATAGTGTAGTTAACAGCGGAAGCATAACACAGAATGTGCTTACTATTAACAGTGAACTCACAAGCGATGCTTCTGCATTGTCTATTGCTAACGGTATAGTAAATAATGGAACGCTGAATTTTAATGGCGGCGATAATGCAAATGACATAACCGGCACCGGTGTAATGTCAATCAGTGGCGGCAGCAATGCAGCGGGCAAGACAATAGCGCAGAGCAGCGTATCATTCAACGGCGATTTTGCCAACAGCGGTGCGGTAGAAGCGACTGATGTTACAGTAGATGCCGGAACACTGACAAATACCGCAGACGGCAGCCTTACTGGTGCTGTTAAGAATGAATCTACAATAGCCAATGCAGGTCTTATAACCGGCAGCCT
>CACZRG010000226.1 GCA_902783485.1 uncultured Elusimicrobium sp. | reverse complement strand
CCTTCCCTGGTAGAAATTCCTATTACGCTTATATTCCATTCTGCCGCTATCATGGCTGCCGTAAGCAGACTTTTTGTGTCACAGTCTCCTTTGCCTTCCGTAAGTGTCATCGCCGCCGGATATATACCTCCGGTTATGACACCTTTTTCACTTACAGGTACGGCTTTATATTCTATGGCTCCCTGAACGAAGAGAAGAAGCGTGGCAAGTGTTTCCCTGTCTGTATATCCGCGCTGTCTGGTTATGCCAGAAAGCTGTACGGCTATGTCTTTTACGGGTTTTTCATTCCTGCGTACAAGTTCCGGCATATCTGCGGATACGGTTCTGTCTCTGCTGTTCAGCACGAATCCCCTTTCTTTAAGGTAGGCTTTTCCTGCCTCCTCGCAATCGCTGCGGCTGAAAGTTATTTCCTGCCGGTATACAGCCATATTGCGGCGTTTCTTTCCTGTTTTCTTTTTCCTGACACCTGTCTGTCCCTGAAGGCATATTCTGTTCAGATCTTCGTCCGTGTAACCAAATCCGGAAACATTTGCTGCATATTCTTCTTCAGGTATGCTGTATGACAGATGTACTCTTTTTTTGCGTATATCATCGAAAGAGTATTCCGCTACCCTGTTGCCCTGTGCGGAATAAAGAGTCCTCTGTGGCTTATGTCTTTTTGCCTGCTGTATTTTCTCCTGTCTGATTTTTTCAGCTTCCTGTTTCAGTGCAGGGTTCTGCTTTATCTTCTGCTCTTCCTTCTGCCGCCCTTTTTCATATATCTTCTGCTGTCTGTTGTATCTTTTCAGCAGTATATCCCTTTCTCTGCCGGAAACAGGCCTTGATTCCTTGTTTATCAGTCTGCCGTTTCTGTAATTTTCGCGTATCAGAAATACACTGCCGTCATTCTGCAATGAATAATATTCATGTGTGAATCTGCCGTGCGCCGGGGGTGTGAATGAATATGCCGGCATTACCGGTAAAAGTACGCAGAATGCTGTGAACAGAAAAAAAAGAAAGCGGCCACGCCTTAAAAACGCAGCCGCCCTTTTTTTCATCTGCCGTGCCTCTTATTTTCCGGCGGATGCCAGTGTAATAGTAGTTATAGCGAAGACTTTGGCATCGTTTATGATGTAATCTATTTTTGTGCTTTCATTTGGCATGTGCTCCGTGCCGTTCAGCTGTGAATATACCACGGAGGAAAGGCCCATTTGGCGGAAGAATGCGGCTACGGTGCCGCCACCTATGCCGTATGCGCGAGGCTCCTTTACGCCTAAAACCTCGGTGATTGCGGCTTTAAGGCATTTCACTATGGGCGCTTCCGGGTCTGTGGGCGGAGCCGCCTGCACTTCCTGATGGGGCTTGAATGAAATTGTTACGCCGTATTTCTTTTCAACTTCATCGGCTATGCGGCGCATTTCCGCTTTTACGTCATCAAGCCTGTATTGCGGCATGACACGGCAGTCCATGTAGAAAATATCTTCACCGGGAATTGTGTTTATGTTGGGCACATTAGCTTCTTTCTTGGTAGGCTCAAATGTGCTGTACGGCGGTTCGTATAAATCATCTTTTGCCGGGAAGGTGTCGTATAGGGACTGATAGCGTGTTATCAGATCCGCCGCTGCCTTGAATGTGTTTTTGCCTGCGTTCGGGCGGCTGCCATGGCACTGTACGCCTTTTGTGGTTACCTGCAGCCAGAGTATGGATTTTTCAGCAACCTCTATAAGGCTGCCGTCTTCAACGCCGGAGTCAGGAACGAAGAAAACATCGTTTTTGCCAAAAATTTCCGGGCGGTTGGCGGCTATATAATCTGCACCATAGCCTGAGCCTGTTTCTTCGTCAGCGCAGAAAAGCAGTGCCAGGTCATAATCGGGGCGGTAGTTCAGTTCCATCATGGCGCGGGCTACCAGAAGGCTGGAAACGATAGCCTGCTGGTTGTCTTCTACGCCACGGCCATAAAGCATTCTGTCCTTTACTTCCAGTTTCCATGGATCTGTTTTCCACAGTTTCAGGTCTCCCGGGGGAACAACATCCATGTGTCCCATGAACCACACAGTACGTGAGGAATCCTTTCCTTTGTAGCGGGCCACCAGATTGGGGCGTATTCCGTTTTTGGCTTCCTTCTGAGGAGCGTTTATCCATTCTATGGAATCAAATTTCAGTTTTTTCAGTTCGCCTTCCAGGTATTTGGCTTTGTCATATTCGCCTTCGCCGCCTGATGAGGGGGAAAGAGCGGGTATCGCTGTAAGTCCGCGCTGCAGTTCAACGGCATAATCCTCATAAGAGGCTATTTTCTTCAGAATTTCTTCTTTCATCAGTTGCTCCTTTTATATTTTATCTTCAGATTCAAACGGAATATAGTGAAATCCGGTTATAATTAAGTATACCTAAAAAAAGGAAAAAATAAAATATTATTTTATTTCCCTGTTATCAGTACCTGTTTCAATGATTTCCTTCTCTGCTGCTGCTATTTCCTCCGCAGATGGATTGAAAAGAAGTCTGTATACAGAATCCTGTATGAAATCCGGCACAAGGCGGCGTGCTGTTAGCGATAAGGAAGTTTTAAACGGCAGTGGATAACGTAATGGCGGATCCGGTTCTGTAGCTGCCCTGTATATGACTTCTGCTATGGTTTCAGGCATGAGCGCGCGTTCCCGGTAGCTGCCACGGAATTTGTTTATGAGTCTCGCTGTCATTGCGGCGTAGGGCCCGTGAAGGGAATATTTTTTCAGGTTTACCAGTGCGGTATCATCCCATTCCGTTCCTCCTACAGGACCAGGTTCTATCATGGAAACTTTTATGCCGAACTGATTTGTTTCCATGCGCAGACATTCTGTTATTGCCTCAACGGCGTGTTTGCTTGCGTGATACCATGAGCCGGTTGGCATGGCTGTTCTGCCGGCTATTGAGGACATATTTATTATCCGTCCGCTGCGGCTGGCCCTCATTCCGGGCAGCAGCAGCTGGCACATTCTTGCCAGGCCGAATACATTCACCTCAAATTCCTGTTTCGCCAGCTCAATAGGTACGTCTTCAAGCATTCCATGCGCTCCGAAACCGGCATTGTTTACCAGTACATCAAGTTTTTTTTCAGCAGACATTACTGCGGCAGCAGCGTTCCTCATTGATTCATCATCAGTGAGGTCCAGCCGCAGTACTGTAGCACCTTTTTTTTCAAGATCCCGCATTTTCTCAATGCGGCGCGCTCCGGCGTATACTTTCCAGCCCCTGTCTGAAAAAAGTTCAGCGGTTTTTTTCCCGATACCGGCAGAAGCGCCTGTAATAAAAATTGTTTTCATTGAAAAATTATACAATTAATCTTTAAACCGATATATAAAAATAATCTCAAATTTCAGGGTTATTCCTTGATTTATTTTTATTTTATGGTAGAATATAAAAAACTCAATATTTTTTTGAGGCATTTTATGAGAAACGGTTTTACACTTATAGAACTCCTGGTAGTTGTGCTGATAATGGGCATTCTTGCTTCCGTAGGTCTGCCGCAGTACATGTCAGCTGTGGAAAAAGCCCGCGCCGGGGAGGCTGTGTCAAATATGGGGTCAGCGTTCAGACAGATGGACGCATGGATGATACAGTCTTCTGACAATCACAGTTATACACTTACTGCAGTTGATATAATAAGCGGAACAAAAGCAGATTCAAATACCGTAACGACTAAATACTTTAACTATTATATAAACTGCCATCCAGAAAGTTCCGAAGTGGCCGGATACTGTAGTGGTTACATAGATAGAAACAGCGGTGTGACCAATGGAAAACTGCGGTTTAGCTTCTGGAAAGATCCAATACACAACTGGACTGATGAGCGGGCGGTAAACTGGCATAAGCAGTGTGAGTATTCCAGTGATGTCGCAAAAAAAGTATGTTTGTCTTTTGAACCTGACTGGAAAGCCGTTGGGTATTGAATCAGACGGTTGTTTTTTGATTATGATTTTGGAGGTATAGTTGTGCAGACCAGAAAAAAAATTAGAAAAGGTTTTACACTTATAGAGCTTCTGGTAGTTGTTCTTATCCTTGGCATTCTTGCTTCCGTAGGTCTGCCTTCATATATGGCTACTGTGGAAAAAGCGCGTGCTGCAGAAGTCGCTTCCAACATGGGGACCGCATTCAAGCAGATGGATTCTTTTCTGATCCAGTCTGGTGATAATCATAGTGCCAGAATCGGTGCTCCAGATATAATACAGGGGACCAAAATAGATAATTATACTGTGCAGACAAAATATTTCAGATATTATATAGATTGTTGGCCGGAATCAGGTGAACCGGCAGGCTACTGTTCAGGTGATGTAACAAGAATTGACGGAGTTGCTGCAGAAACAACATTTTCTTTCTGGAAAGACCCGTGGCACAGCTGGGATGAGGAACGGGCGGTAAACTGGCATAAAACATGTTATTATGAATCGCCGGCAGGCAGACAGGTGTGCAAATCATTCGAGCCTGAATGGAAAGTATCCGGCTATGATGAATAATCTGTGTTGGTATGAAGGAGGTTTAAGTAAAAAATGCTGAGGCAAGGTTTTACTCTTATAGAACTTCTGGTAGTAGTTGTAATCATGGGTATTCTGTCGGCAACCATGATGCCTGCTTTTATGACAACAGTTGAAAAATCAAGAGCAGGGGAAGGTCTTTCCAATGCCGCATCGCTTGCACAAGGTATTGATGCCTATCTTTCAAAAGGTGAACTCTTTACAAAAACCACAAATATGGGTGAGTTTCTGAATATGCCAGGGCAGAAGCAGAGTGACAGCAGATGGCATACTGCTAATTTCAGGTATTATACATACTGTACTACCTCGGCATGTTATGTGAAAGTTACACGACTTACAACAGACAATTTTAAATATGGTTTCATTTATTCCAAATCCCAGAAGGACAATTCCTTTCAGGACAGATCGTGGACAAAGAAATGCTATGAATTTGGTACGGAGGTCGGTCACAAGATCTGCTCCGGCATGGAAAAAGGATGGTCAGTAAATGCTGCTGATTTCTCTTCCTGAAAATTTCCTACCTGTACCTTAAAGACTGAAAAAAACCCCGGTATTCCGGGGTTTTTCATTATATAAAATATTTAGTATTATATAATCACGGGAGTTCTGCCGTTCAGAACTTCCTCTTAGCAGTACGGAGGACTAAAATGAGAATACACATTGTTGCAAGAAAAATGAAGATGACCGATGCCATCAAGACTTTCATAGAAGAACGTCTTGCCAAGCTTCAGGACTATGTTTCTGATATTGTATGGGCCCAGGTCATAGTCTCTGTGGAAAAGAAACTTCACAATGCCGATATTGTTCTTCATGTCGGGAATCAGACAATGAAGGCTTCTGCCAGCACTGATGAGCTTTATTCTGCCATTGATAAAGTAATGACCAAAATGGAAGCTCAGATCAAGAAGTACAATAGCCGCAGAACCGATCATCGCGCTGATGAAGTGATTGATGAAGATGAAACCGTAGCCCTTATAGGCCCGGAAATCAATTTCACTGTAGTAAAGGATGTTCCGCTTAAATCAATGTCCAAGGATGAGGCTGTAATAGAAATGGAAAAACAGGGTTTTACTTTCTGGCTTTATCAGGACAGAGAGGCGAAACAGCTGCAGCTGGTATTTAAGCGCATGGATAATACCTACGGCCTGCTTCAGCCGGTAAAGAACAAATAAATCCGTATAACAGCTGATATGCGCCTGTCCTGCCATGGAAGAAGAAAAGAACGGTGAAGCGGAACAGAAGAAACCTGCAAGGTTTCTGACCGTAAGGGAACTCGTACGGCGCCGGGGCAAAGTCCTCGGCCTGCGGCGTATTTCCGGTGTCCGCAGCATGGACAGGCGCATCACTGTAAAAGATGTAAACCGCCCGGGACTTGCCATTGCCGGGCATATGGAACAGTTCCGTAGCGAGCGCATTCAGATAATAGGCCAGGGAGAGGAGGCTTATTGCCGGAAAGAGGACAAGCGGCGGGTCCGCAACAGTCTTAACAGAATGTTTGAAAGCGGCGAGATTCCCTGTGTTATAATGAGTGGTGGCGTAAATCCTCTGCCTGTAATAAGGCAGGCATGCCAGAAAGAAGGCGTTCCGCTTTTCATTTCATCGCTTGAAACATCGCGGCTTATAACCGAGCTTACCGGATTCCTTGAAGAAGAACTTGCCGAAAAAAATTATGTTCACGGGGTCCTGGTTAATGTTTATGGTCTTGGAGTTCTCATTCAGGGTGATTCCGGGGTGGGAAAATCGGAATGTGCCCTGGAACTTGTAAAGCGCGGACATATACTTATTTCAGATGATATAATAGAAATACGCAGACGCCTGGGTGGCTGGCTTATGGGGTATTCTCCAGGGGTGCTGAAACATCATATGGAAGTGCGCGGGCTGGGTGTTATAGATGTGGAAAAACTGTTCGGCACAGGTTCCATAATGGATGAGTCCTACATAGAGATGCAGGTTCGTCTTGAGGCGGTAGATTCCGGACATCTGGCCGGATATGACCGCACCGGCCTGCAGAACTGTACGGAAAATATACTGGGTGTTGAAATCCCGGCGCTCAGGCTTCCTGTAACTCCTGGAAGAAATCTTGCGGTACTTATAGAGGTTGCCGCACTCAGCCAGCGCCTTAAGAATATGCAGGGGCTTTCCTCAGCAGAGCAGGCTGAAAAGAAGCTTATACGGAATCTGAGACCAAAACCTTCACGGAAGACTTCCCGTTCCGGTTCAGCAGAAAAAACTGATAAGGCAGAGGAGGCGGATTTATGAAGAATTCCAATGAAACAGGTAAAATTTTCATAGTAACCGGAATGTCCGGTGCTGGAAAAAGCCAGACGCTAAAATGCTTTGAGGACTTCGGATATTACTGCGTTGACAATCTGCCTGTAGATCTTTTCCCGGCTTTTGCCAGGCAGGTTCAGGAAAAGGAATACCTTAAACATGTTGCCCTCGGAATGGATATACGCGAGGGCCGGTATATAAGAAATCTTAACAGGGTTGTTGAAGATCTTCAGAAGGAAGGCTTTCAGCCGAAAATAATTTTTCTTGATTCTTCCGATGAGACAATAGTTCGCCGTTTTTCAGAAACCAGACACCGTCATCCATTAGGCCGGACCATACAGGAATCCATAAAAGAGGAAAGGGAAAGACTGGCGGGCATAAAAACAAAAGCTGACCGTGTCATAGATACTTCAAAATTCAAACTTGGAGAACTGAAAGAAGTTATATCATCGGTGCTTGAAGTAAAACAGGCAAAGGAAATGCAGCTTTCCGTGATGTCATTCGGCTACAAGCACGGCCTGCCTCTTGATGCGGATATTGTAATGGACGTCCGTTTTCTGCCGAATCCATATTATGTCCCGGAACTGAAGAATAAAACCGGGCTTGACAGGGAAATCTGCGAATATCTCTCCTCAAAATACGGATGCAGGCAGTTCCTGGATATTTACACCCGCCAGCTTGAAATACTGCTTCCGCTGTATATTAAAGAGGGCAAATCCTACCTTACCATAGCTATAGGATGCACCGGCGGACATCACCGCAGTGTTTATGTCGCCAGCCAGCTGGCAAAAAAATTAATTTCTTCCGGATACTCGGTTTCCGAATATCACAGGGATATAAGAAGGTGAAACCATGGTAAATATAATAATTCTTACTCATGGAGAGTTCGGAGCAAGACTGCTTGAATGTGCGGAAAATATAGTAGGAGTGCAGAAGGAGGGCGTAAGGAATATTTCAGTACGCCCGCAGAACAGTCTTGAGTCAATAAAAAGTGAACTGGAACAGGCAGTGCGTGAAATGCATTCGGATGATGGTCTGATACTGTTGGTGGATATGCCTGGCGGAACACCTATGAATGTGGCTTTCCCGATTGTAAAGGATCTGCCACGCTGTTCGGTAATCTGCGGTGTGAATGTCAATATGCTTATTTCCGCTTTTACCGCAAGGAAGAATTTGGGTTTTGATAAACTTTCCGCAAAAATAGTGGAGGACGGGCGACGCGCCATATGCGAAGTAAAAAGCCTGTTAGGGGGAACTGCCTTATAGGCTGCCAAAGATATATGCTTCCTTTTTTCCGCGTTGATGACAGGCTTGTTCATGGACAGGTTGTGGAAGGCTGGGTGCCTGCCATGGATATACAGGATATAATTGTGGTTTCCGATGAGATAGCCTGTGATCCTCTAAGGTGCAGGCTTATGAGGTTCGCCGCTCCATGCGGGATAAATTTAAACATAGTATCGCCTGAAAAAGCTGCGTCAATACTTGCTGGCGCAGATAAAAATTCACGTATAATGGTACT
>CACZRG010000225.1 GCA_902783485.1 uncultured Elusimicrobium sp. | reverse complement strand
GTTATATCTGCGTGGTTTTACAGGGCTGAAATACATTCCGGAGAAAAAATATCCTAAGCTGAAGCATTTTGTTTCCTTCCTTTTGCGAAGTATTTCCATTATTATGTTATCATGGCGAAGGCCTTGATTTATCGGTTTCAGTCTGTTTTTCAGCCAGGTGATTATTCTGCCTATTTGCCTGCTTTTATATTTATGGCCTGACTTTTCCTCTGGGAGAATTATTATTCCGCCTTTACTTGAAAAATCCTCCCTTTCGTCTATAATAAAACTTCGGAAACAGAAACTGCCGTCTTCCGGTTTTTTATATGTGATAAATTCCGCAATTATCTTTTCTTCGGAAAACTGTGCGTTTATTTCATCTGCATACATTTTTGATATTTCATGCCAGCCTCCAGGATTCAGGTAATGTTTGAACATCAGGTCTGAATCGGCAGCAAATTTCCTTACCATTTCGCCAAATTCCCCAAAAGTGATTGCCATTCCTTCCCATGGCCTTATCTGATTGTACAGCTTGTACGCTATAAGGCAGCGGCGGTAATATCCTTTGTCAATTTCGGGGTGATTTGCAATAAACTTTTTTATATCCTCATAATACTTTTCGGGGTTGGACCAGCCGCATTGTGGCTCGTCGTCCATGTAAAATCTGTCTTCAACATAGTTCCAGTGCCGGCCATCTGTAAATTCCAAACGAAATTCATATCCGCATATTTCAAGAATGATGTCATAGCCTGCATGATCCTTCCGTCTCCATTTGCCGTAAATTTCAGATTTAAACAGATGTTGCCCTGTAAATTCCCCCTGAAGGCATAAGTATTTGTTTGTTAAGAACGGTATATGCCAGCGTGGCATAAAGATAAACGAATATTTCCTGATTTTTTCGGATATGCTCATAACAGTTGTTCCTCTTCCATTTTTCCTTTATGGAATATATTATATGTGAATATTTTGACAGCATTATGTCAAAGTTGTAAAAATGGAAATTTTTTCATAAATTTTCTCCTATTCGGCGCAATGCCGTCAAAATCAGTTTGTAGAATTTAAGAAAATAACTTTTTATAGGAAGGAATCTTAATGAAAACAAAATACTGTTTGAAAATAATATTTTCGTGTATTGCATTGTTTATGTTTTCGGCTTGTAATCAGGACGAAATCAATCGCTTGCAAAAGGAAAATGAGGCCTTAAAATCTAAAAACAGGGAATTAGAGGCACAGGTTGCGGAATTAAACGAAACAGAGCAAAATAAGTTTGGAAAGGCTGCTGATTTGTTAAGTAATGCAAAATCTGCCGCAGATTACCGCAAAGCTGAGGAGGCTTTTGCATCCTTTGCTGCAAAATATCCTATTTCCTCGTATTTGGAACAGGCACAGAAAAAGCAAGACGATGCTAAGACAAAAGCAGAGCAGTTGGAATGGATAGATGATCAGCGCAAGTCTATAAAAACCGCTATGGAAAATAAGGATTGGAATGCTGCCTCAAAAACAGTCTGGTTAATCCGCAAGGTTATAAGTAAAGAGGAATATGACGGTTATGTAAAAAAGATATACGAAGAAAAAAACAAGCCAATTCAAACAACTATTCCCAGTCTTTTACGGAAGGGATTGAGTATGTACCTCAAAAGGGTTGAAATAGTAGGTGAATATGGAGGTATTGATGCATCTATTGATCTGTTGTTGCTGAGAGATAAAGGATCTACTATATGCATTCAGTATGGAAACGCAGACAATGTCAATGATATTATAAATGGTGAAAATTTATGGGCAACATTTAGGGTTATTGGCAAAGTTGGTGTTTATACGAATACCGGTGATATATTTGTTCAGGCTGAAAAAATAGAAAGAGTAAAATAAAAATCTGATTAAATATCTGTATCTGATTACAGGAATGCGGCTTTGACCTGTTGTATAATTCCTGCTGCTGTCGCCGGTTTTATTCCTGTTTTTTCCGCAAGGCGAAGCATATCCTGTTCCGACGGATTTCCCTTGCCAAGCACAGATGTTGAATGTTCCCCGTTTATTCCGTCAGCAGGGACAAGGTCATAAGCCGGAGACAGTTTCCATTTGCCATCCTCGCATATAAAGGAAAAATTTTTCGCATGGTCATCCCTGTTTTTCCCTATTACATTGAATGCCATAAGGCGGAACATTTTTTCCGCTTCCTTTATGTCTTTTGTAATAAACAGGGTAGCATTTATAAGAGTTTCATAATCCAGCGACGGCAGACGGAAATCGGCATTAAGCAGTCCTGCCGCCGTATGAATGTGTATTTTTCTGCCGTTTACCCGGTCAAAACGTTTTACTCCAAAATATTTTCCGTCAAAAAGCCTTGTTTCAGGCATTTCCAGCCCGGCCTTTCTTGCTATAAGTGAGTATTCATATTCAATGCGGCCTATATCCGCCGGGTCCTGGGAGTTCCTGAATTTTATAAGCCATGCCTCGCCGTCAATGTTTATCATTGCTTTTGGTCTTGCTCCGCAGGAACTGCCGCATTTTTCCGCAAGCAGGGCAATATCTGCGGTGGAATCGTCATTTAATACTTTATTTGCTTCCTTTTCCAGGTATTCAAGAGTTTGTTCTTCCTGTGGAACATCAAGCGTATATGCGGGCCTGTATGTCAGTGCCCCCATTGTGTTTTCTCCGGCTATGCTCAGGCGATCCAGAGGTGAAAGCGAAGCAGGATTTATGCCGTTGCGTCGCAGCAGTCTGTCTAAAAGAAGCCGTCCCCAGCCATCTGGAAGACTGTCATTGAACACGCCGAAAAGTCCTTCAAAGGGCTCATATCTGCTTGTGAAAACACCTGCTCTTAATGGCAGTGCAACAGGGGATATGGAAAAACCTTTTTTTAGCCATTCCGCCGAATACTCAAAAGAGCATAAATTGTCATTTCTGAGCGCAATAGTGCCTGTGGGTTTTCCATCGTAAAATACTTTAAGGCTTTTTACCGGCTTAATCATTTATGCGGCCTCTTTTGCGGGATTTTTTATTTTCAGATGATATTATTTCCTCTATATGCTGGTAATTCCTTATAGAGAAAAGCTGCCTGAACTCTGGCACGGAATCAAGGGCTATGGCAATGCACAGCAGGGATTTTAGGGAAATTTCACCTGTGGTCTCAAATCTTTTGAGCGAGCCGAGGCTTACGCCGGAACGTCCTGCAAGGGCCTGTTGCGTAAGATTAAGCTCCAGCCGCCTTGCCTTTGCCCGTGCGGCAATCCCTTTGGCAAGCATTGCCGGGTTGAAATCTTCTAAAAAATCAGGAGTTAACATATTATCCCTTAAATGATTATTTTATGTATAACAGATAATATATTATACAATAAATTGAAGCAGGCCCCGGAAGAGAATAGACCTCAACTTCTTACGGCCAACTGCTTTCTGCTAACTTGAAAGCCATGCCGTAAAGCGGGGCTTTTTGGTTTTCCTAAGGAAAAGTGTATAAATCATTGCAATATTCGTAGGGAAAAGTGTGCCTTGCGGATTACAAGAAAACAGGAAAACTGATTGACCTCCCCATGTTCATGGCCGGGAAAACGGATTCAATGAGCAGTGAGAAATGAGCAATTATGGTTTGATTATAATCCTTCTGCAAATTCCTTCGGTGAC
>CACZRG010000224.1 GCA_902783485.1 uncultured Elusimicrobium sp. | reverse complement strand
CCTGCCCATTAAAAAGATACTGGGCAAAAAAGTGATACTTTCGGACAACACCGAATACAGCTATGACTTCGCGGCTATGAACAATGAGGAAAAAATAAAATTCGCTCAAATGCTTAAGCCATTGCTCTGGTGGGGGGAATGAAATCATGGCACGGAAAACAAAAAGCGTCAATAATGTACGGCAGAAAATAATACTTGAAACAATGCTTTCGGAAGAAAGCTCCTTTCTGTACCATAACCTGCCCGCCCAATGGCAGGTTGGAGATATTGAATTTTTCTCATCCAGAATGAAAATGTTCAACTACCAGCAGGAGGCATTAAAGAAAATTGCCTCTTCCCTGTATGCCCATTATTGCCACAGTGATAATCTGAAAGAAAAATATGAACAATGCGGCTATGATACGCAAAACGGCATTAACCGCGCCTGTTTCTGGATGGCAACTGGCAGTGGCAAAACGCTTGTGCTGATAAAAACGATAGAACACATAAATAATCTGATGTCGCAGGATTTGATACCCAAAAGGGAAATAATGCTTTTGTTCCCAAGGGAGGATCTGATTAAATCTTTTCAAAAACAGATTGACGAATATAATTCCTTCCATGGTAATCAGATAAATCTAATAAATCTAAAAGACTACGAAGAGGCCAAAAATGCTCCTTTTTTTGGCAATTTCATAAACGTCTACTATTACCGCAGCGATATTCTAAGAGACGAAAGAAAAGAAAATCTGCTCAATTATGCAGATTACATTGACAATGGGGGCTGGTATGTGTTTCTAGACGAAGCCCACCGGGGAGACAATCAGGATTCCAATTTGAAAAAATATGTGTATGAGCTTGCGCAAAATGGCTTTATGTTTAATTTTTCCGCCACTTTCACAGATCCCATAGACATTGCAACAACATGCTTTAACTTTAACCTGGCAAAATTCACTGAGGCAGGCTATGGCAAAAACATTCTCGTTGGCGGAATTAATTTCAAATTAAAGGCAGATGATGATGAATTTTCGGAAAGGGAAAAACAAAAGCAGGTTCTTAAGTCATTCATAATGTTTACCATTGTGAAGAAAAGTGCCAAACCGGATATGTATCACAATCCGCTTATGATTACCCTTGGAAACACGGTTAATAAAGGCAGCAACAGCATAGACAGTGATTTGAGCATGTTCTGCAGATATATGCTTAACATCGCAGGCGGTAAAATTGACGGTAATCTTTTTGAAGAGGCAAAAAACGGTCTTGTGGAAGTGTTCAGTCAGGAGGAAAAGAAATATTATTTCGGTGGGGAAAGCATTATAATTCCGCGTGAGGACATAAAGTCAATTACCATTGATGATTTGCGGAGATATTCCTTCAATTCCGTAAGCACAGGAGCATTGGAGTATTACAAAGGCGAAGAAGGCAGGGAAATTGTCCTTAAATTAAAAACGGCAGATTCCCCGTTTGCACTTATTAAAATCGGCGATGCGGACACATTCATAAATAATTATCTGCATGGTTACGAAAAACTGCACACTTATGCCACGCAAAACTGGTTTTACAACATAGATAAGCCAGAATGTACAATAAACATTCTTCTTGGCAGCCGTTCCTTTTACGAGGGCTGGGACAGTAACCGCCCAAATGTGATTAATTTCATAAACATAGGGAAAAAAGAAGCTGAAAAATTTGTCCCTCAAAGCATAGGACGCGGAATAAGAATACAGCCTTATCCTGATAATGTTGAAAACCGCAAAAGACTGAAAGAAAATGACAAAAATAAAAACAAATATCTTGAAACGCTTTTTGTTTTCCCCACGGATAAAAAAAGCATAGATTATGTTCTTTCCGGCATAAAGGGACTTGGCGAAAAAACTGAAAGAAAAAAACTGGACATAGACATAAAACTTTCGCAGCCTCCTTTCCTGCTTCTTGTTCCGGACATACAGGAAACGGAAAAACGCGTAATAAGCAGCTTTAAGATAAATCCTGAATGTAAGGAAAGATTTGACAGTGTTTTTAAAGCAATGAGTTTTGGAACATTCATGCTGCAATCCTGTCAATCCGATTCTGAAAGATGGTCTTTGGCGCAATATTCTGAACTTAAACATAGTTTTACGGAAAACAACAATTACAATCAGTTGGATTCTGTGGATTATGGTGATTTTGATTATCTGCTGAAACAGCTGCGTAAGGCCATTGAAAAAAAAGAAAAAACAGTAAAAGGCGTACGGCCTATATGTGGCCCAGACGGCAGTGGCGGGGAAGAAAATGCAGACATAATTCATTACGAACACATAGAAACGGATATGGACGACAATGAAAAGCAGAGCCTGCGTACAAAGATAAATGCCGTTAATACAGTTTTTACTGGTGAGACATTAACCGCTCTTGTGCGCGAAGACAAAGCGCATTACGGAGATGACGGCTGTCTGTATTGGGCAGGCAGCAATGAAAAAGTACCTACAAGCACGAATGAAACATTTAATTT
>CACZRG010000223.1 GCA_902783485.1 uncultured Elusimicrobium sp. | reverse complement strand
GGAATCTTCTGCCACCAGTTGCCACGCTTGTGAAATGCCAGTGAAATATTTCCTGGTTCTCCGGTGAAACTGTATTCAACTTTTGTCCTGTATCCGAAATGTTCACTGGCTGCATAGAATCTGTCAGCCTTTACTGGAATATGCATTGTCTGCATGAATGCTTCTTCCATAAGCTGCTGTTTTATTTCAGCCTGCAGGGAATAATCCATTACCTGCCACGGAGAGCAGCACATATAATGTTCCTCTGCCGGTTTTATCCTTCGTGGTGACGGTTTTATTATCTCAAGCAGTTCTGCTTCGGCAAAATTCTTTTTTTCATATGTGGTTATAACGCGGGCTGTTTCCCCGGGAAGTACACCATAGCAGAATATCACCTTGCCGTCGCTGCGCCCCAGGGCTTTTCCCTCTCCGGCTATCTTCTCAAATTCAAGTACTATCTCTCTTCTGTTTCTTTTCATTGCTGAACCTTTTGTAAATTTAAGCTGTCTGAATTTTTTATGACAGATTATATTTTATATACTACTATAATCAAAGGAATGCTGTAAAAATCAGCGCCGGGTGTATGTATGTTTAAAGAATATGTGGAAAAGCTTGGAAAAATAATAGAAAAGTTCCTGCAGGAGCACTTTGATAAAAAGAATGTTTTCCGCAGTGTTAATTTTCTGCTTTTTATTGTCGCTTTGTCAGCGCTTTATATAAATGTGTCAACCTGTGCGCGGGTGTTCCGTGATGTGCCTGTGCAGGAAAGAGCATCCCGCGCAGCCATGGCTGTTATGTCTTCACGTTTTTATGCTTCCGGACCGCTTGAGCCTGTGCCTGTTTTCGCCTTGAAAGTGCCACTGATGTTTTCAAAAAAAGATCCTCTGGCAATTCAGCGCGCAGAAGGCTGTATTGTATTTATTCTGCTTTTCTTTGTTTATACGGAAGTGGTCCGCCGCCGCATACCGGCTCCGGCAGCTTATTATTCAGCAGTGCTTTTTGCTGGTATACCATGGCTGGGATATTATGCCATGACAGGCAGCGCTTTCCTTTTTGCCATGCTTTTTCTTATGCTTTACTGGGACTATGCAGATCCGTCCAGAATGAACATACGCCGTGCCGCTCTTGCCGGGTTATTCGCTGCCGCTGCATGTCTCAGCCGCACTGAAAGCATTTTCTTTATTCTTATAAATACTCTTTTCTACATACCGGAATACCGTACTGGCAAAATGTCGAAAAACATCGCTGTTATGTTTGGAACAATGCTGTTTTTGGCTGCACCTTATTACATATGGCAGAAAATATATTTCGGATATACATTCTACGGACAGGAAATGGGGCTTACCAGGCTTATCAACGCAGAGATACAGAACACGTCAGTGGCGAAAAACTATATAGAACAGCCGACAGGACTTTTCGCTTTCCTGTTCAGGGATGGGTTTGTTGCCGGTCTTGCTGCACCTTTCAGGGGACTGATACGTGCGCTTTCCTATGAGATGCCACGCACTATATACTATAAGACAGCTGTGTTCCTTGCCTTTATGGGTTTTTATTTTGCATTCAGGGATGGACGCAAAGCCGTATTCTCGTTATGGCTTCCGGCTTTTATCCCGGTATGCTTCTTTGCAGCCATGAATATTGTTCAGGCGGATGGAGGAATACCTTTGGAATATTATCTGATTTCTGTTCCTGGAATAGTTGCTGCGGCCGGGTACGGACTTTATGAATTATCGCAGATGCTTGCCGCATGGATATCCCGCAGATATCCGGATGCCGGGATAAGATGAGTCTTTTATGTATTTATCAAAGGAAACAAAATTCACACTTTGCGTAATACTGCTTTTTCTGCTTCCGTTCCTGTTTATAATATTCCAGTTCCGTGGCAGCATACGTGTAATGCAGAAACTTTATACCACCGGGTACCTGGAAATGCGTACACAGACAGCTGCAAGACTTGTTTCGGATCTGATAGTAACAAATTACAATCTTTCTGATATATCCAATTCCCCGGAGTTCAGGAAAAAAGGCTTCAGGGTACTGCCGGAACTGTCCGGAAAAATTCCTGCTCCATTCTATGAAATCGTTCTTCTTGATTCAAAAGGAAATGAGAAATACAGATATTCACCAGGAAGACGTACAGAATATAATTACAGTAACAGTGATACTGTAAAGAATGCCGTTGAAAACGGTATGGCTGCCGGCAGTGTTGAATATGACAGGTATATGCCGCCTGTGCTTGTGGAAGCTGAACCACTATCGGATCATTCAGGAGTAATAGCGGGACGTTTCAGCCTTGCATATATATGTGAGATTGTGCGCAGGGTTGGAAGAAATTCATATGGCAGCATGGGACTTGTGGATGCAGGGGGGCAGGTTATAGCGGATTCCCTCGGAATTTCACATATGCGGCCAGGAATGAAAGCTCCGGAGGAAATACTTGGCACGCTTGAAAGCGCCCGCCAGTCCGGTACTGGCAGTTTTATAAGTGAGGTAAGAAGCGGCAAGAGAGATTATCTTATAGCCGTAGCCAATGCCGAAGGAACAGACTGGTGGTTCTATGAGGTGCTTGATACCGGTTTTATGCCTCTTCCTGCCGGTGGAACGCCGTTCAATTACACGCTGATTTCCGGAACCATACTTATTATTGTTTTTGGCTTTGCATCAGGGCTTCTGGCAAAGAGATTCTTTGCTGACAGAACCGCCGGGTAAAAATCTTTTGCTGTATTACATTCACTGTATTTGTTTTATCTTCCGGTAAGCGCAGAATAGGACTTTTGTCCCTTGTAAGCAGAAAAAAACGGCATTATAATTTAATTATGAAAAAGATGAACCGCAGTCTGTCTGTTCTTATGTCGCTTATGCTTCTGCCGGGCATGATTTTCGCCGGAGAGGCTGTTGAGACAAAATCAGTTTCTGGTAATTCCGGTCCTGATTTAAACAATCCTCTTCCAAACTGGGTTGATACCTCGCGTGAAAAAGAGCAGGATATACGCGCTGTACGCGGTGTCCCCGCTGCTGTAACGCCTTCAGATTTCCGCATACCTGCAGAATATGAGCCTGTTGGCGCTGTTGTATTAGGCTGGGCGGGATATTCATCCATGCTTACCGGGATAGCAAGAGCTGCGTCTGCGGCTGGTGCGCAGGTTTGGGCAATAGGTGGCCCGTCATCCATAGGCGTGGCTAATTATTTTTCCGTGCCTCTGCGCATTGATACCGTATGGGTACGCGACTACGGTCCTTTCGGAATCTCATCAGGATCAAACACCCCTGGAATTGTAGATGCAATATACCGTCATTACCGCTATCGTGTGTATGACGATGCAATACCACAGCAGCTTGGCCGCGTTAAGGGAATAAATGTTTATGGAATGAATATAATTCTTGACGGCGGTAATCTTATGGTGGATTCCTACGGTAATCTTTTTATGACAAACCGTACCTATCTCTGGAACAGCCATTTAAGCCGTGAGCAGGTTGACAATGCGCTCAGGACAGCACTGCGTGTAAAAAATATTATCGTTTTCGATTATGCCGGATATCCCGGTGAGCCTGAAGATGGAACCGGTCATATAGATATGTTTATGAAACTTCTTAATGACCATACAGTTCTTATAGCAAAAACCAGTGATGAGCCATACAAGTCCAATAATGACAAGGCGATAAAGTTTTTCCAGAACCGCACGGCACCTGACGGTAAGCCATACAGGGTAATAACAGCGAAAGGCTGGGTAGATGGCGGAGCGTGGTACACATTTACCAATTCCCTTATAGTTAACAATACTGTTGTGATTCCTTCATACCGTGGCCATCAGGCCGAGGAGCAGGAGGCGATAGCAGCCTACCAGGCTGGTATGCCCGGAGTCAAGGTTGTGCCGGTAAATTCGGATAACAGTATTGTAGCTGGCGGTTCCATACATTGTGTTACCCAGACAATACCTGTTCTGCCCAAAAACAGAAGTGCTGGTGAATCTG
>CACZRG010000222.1 GCA_902783485.1 uncultured Elusimicrobium sp. | reverse complement strand
GGCGCAGATAAGTGCGGAATCCGGCGTCCATAAGTCTCTGCTGAAAATTCTTTGCCTGCGCTATGCGGTCAACACCTTCAGCTGGTATTCCACGGTTCACCGGTATAAGGTTGACACGGCAGTCAACACCGTCAAGCAGCCTTATCAGACTGTCCGCATCTTCAAGGGAATCATTTTCACCTTCAAATAGTATATATTCGGCAAGAATCTGTGTCTGCTTCGCAGTAACATAACGCCTTACAAGTGACAGTACCCGGCTTATCGGGTATTTTTTCTGCATGGGAGCTATCTTCTCCCTTTTCTCATCGGAAGATGTAATTACAGACACTGCCAGTTTTATCTTAAGATCAGAACTGATAAGCTCTTCTATCACCGGCATTATGCCAACTGTGGAAACAGTTATTTTGCCCTGTGAAAAAGAAAAGGCTTTAGGGTCGGAAAGAATTAGAATTGCCCTTTTCACATTATCCCAGTTCAGAAAGGGTTCCCCCATACCCATAAAAACTATGCTGTCTATATGCCCGGCTTCTGCCAGAACCGTTTTGAACTGGGAGATTATTTCCGAAGGTTCCAGATTTCTGCGGAATCCCAAAGCCCCTGTTGCGCAGAATTTACAGCCGCAGCTGCAGCCGGACTGTGATGAAACACAGGCTGTGGTTCTGCCATCCTTTCCATGCAGAAGCACACATTCCGCAGGCGCTCCGTCCTCAAATGTAAGAAGAAACTTTACTGTTCCATCCCTGGAGGATATTTTCTTTTCAACTGAAGGTTCCGGCGCCGCCGGATATTTCTCTGATATTTTTTTCCACAGCTTTTCAGGAAGGGAATTCAATTCTCCCTCACGCCCCTTGTAATATCTCAGAAAAACAGATGCTGCCGCCGCTGGTTTTCCACCTAAAATACGTATTTTTCTTTCCAGTTCCGCACGGGAAAAATCGCCTAAGTTTGTTTTATGCATTATTGTCCGGTTTATCAGGGTTTAAGTTTCCATTCACCCATTATATCAGGATAATTGGAAAACACTGCGTCTGCTCCATCAGCCTTCAGTCTTTCCGCATCTTTTCTGCTGTTTACCGTGTAAACATAGCAGTGCAGCCCTGCCTCTCTTATGAGTGCTATGTTTTTTGCAGTAGCGGTTTTTATATGTATATGAAGATTGACCGCCTTAATCTCTTCAGCTTTTCTGATTATGCGTCCCGGCATTATGGACTGAACACCATGAACAAGCAGGCCTATATCCATATTTGGTGCAAGGTCTCTCATTCTTTTCAATGTGTCAAAATCAAAACTTGAAACAAGAATCCTATTAAGAAGGTTTCTTTTTCTTATTATCTCAAGCGTCTGTCTTTCTATTCCGGGATAAACATTACCATCATTCTTTATCTCGACATTAATAAGCTCCGCTTTTTCTCCCAGGGTATCAAGCACTTCCTCAAAAGACGGAACACAGTGGAAGTCAGCGCCTATGAAAAAACAGGCAACATCTATTTTCCTCAGCTCCTCAAAAGTCAGCCCGGCTATGGGAAGTTTTTTCTCCTGGCGGTTAACGACATAATAATTATGATTTACAACAAGCACTCCGTCTTTTGTGCGGTGCAGGTCAAACTCGAAATTCACCGCGCCCATATCAAGGGCAAGACGGAAAGCATCCAGAGTGTTTTCAGGTGCATACGCCGAAGCGCCGCGGTGTGCTATTATCTTCATATGCCGCTTCCTTTTACAGAAAAATCCTGCTTATTTCAGAAAAATATTCTTCTTTGTATACGAAACCATACATTTTGTCCCGCTCTGTGCCGGGGCCGTGAAAATCAATCCCGGCCGTAACGAACAGGCCAAATCTGGCGGCCAGATTTACAAATTCCCGTGTAAGCGTATTGCTGTGCGCGGGATAAAAAGCCTCAAGACCGGCAAGTCCTGCATCTTTCCATTTTGCCAGTTCCAGGTGCGTGGCTGCGCAGCCTGGATGAGCCAGCACTGGCAGCCCGCCCGCCGCCCGCACTGCCGCACAGGCTTCTTCAACTGAAGGACCGTTGGGTGGAACATAAGCAGGCTTTGACGGGGCAAGATAGCGTCTGAAAGCCTGGCTTCTTGACGGAACTATTCTGCGCGCCGTCATAATATCCGCCACATGGGGACGGCCTACTGTTTTTCCTTCAGGAACAGGAAGATCCTCAAATTTTATCTCTATGCCCTGTTCTTTAAGCAGTGCAAGAACCTTTTTTATTCTTTCAGCCCTTCTTGACCGGTATCCTTTGAGAATCTCCCGGAATTTTTCATTGTTTGGGTCTATTCCGTATCCCAAAAGATGCAGATTCTCATAAGGACTGCAGCTTATCTCTACGCCATAACAGTAATGTATTTTCTCCTGTTTAAGCGCCTCTTCCATTTCACCCCAGCCATCCATTGTGTCATGATCTGTAAGAGCAAAAAAATCGATACCCGCTTTTTTTACGACACGGGCAAGATGTTCCGGGGCGAGTGTGCCGTCCGAAAACGCAGAATGATTGTGGAGATTTATAAAAGACATAAAGATAAAAGGCGGCAGACGAATAAACGCCGGCCGCCTGACTGCTGTGTCCGTTTATTCAGGCAAGTACAACCTCTTTCACTTCAGGGACAGCATTTTTCATATTTGCTTCAACATATCCCTTGAGTGTGGCCATTGCATGAGGACAGGTGCCGCAGTGGCCTGTAAGTTTCACCTTTACGATACCGGTCTTTTCATCGATGGAAACAAGTTCTATTGAACCGCCGTCGGCCTGAAGCGCCGGCTTCAGCTCGTTTATTATTGCTTCTACTTTTTCTTTCATTGTGATTACTCCTGTTATTAAATTATACAAATTATGAATACCACGGTTTTTATCCCTGAATAATGTGCTAAAATAGGGAAAAGGACATAAAAGCCCTAAAACAAAAAAGAGGTATATCATGAAATTATTCAGACTTCTGCTTATTTCACTTTTTGCTCTTCCCGCAGTAGCTGCTGCCGGAGAAGTGCTTGACCCGTTCTATGCACCTAACCCGGGACATATTCTTTCAAAAACTTCCGTCACGGCACAGAAATTCAAATATGACGGAGGCGCCAAATTCAATACAACCCAGCTAATGGAGACAATATATTATGCGATAGACCCAAGCTGGACATTGTTCCTTGACGGTTCGAACACATGGGTAGATCCCGAAATCGGTGGAAAATATGAGATAAGAAGCTGGGACGCCGGTATCGGATATTTCTTCATGCCGACTGAGACAACTTCCCTGGACCTGGAGCTTTATTACACAGAAAGTAAACCGGAAGATGCGGATATTTACAAAACACTGTTTTTCTATGGCCGTTATGACTTTATGAAGGACAATGATGTAAAGCCATTCATCGGGCTTACTTACGCCCGTGGCCTGCATCAGATCACAAAAAGCGATGACAGCATAACCGCTTTTGCAGGTGCGTGGAAGAAATTTGACAATGTACTGCTAAGAGGTGATGTGATTACTGACTATGATCCTGACGAACCGGAAGCAACGGATATCAGCCTCAGACTTGAAACCGGTTATCAGTTCAATGAAAAATTAGCCATTGATCTGTATGGTTCCTATAATGTGTACAGCCACTATCAGCAGGCTGCCGATCTTGACAGCAGTTTTGGCGGCGGCATTATGGTAAGATACGAGTTCTGAAAAATAATTCAGCAGGGAGTTTAACAAAATGTCCAGATTCTGTCCAAATTGTGGCAAGCCTTTGCATAATGACCAGGATGTCTGCCTTTCATGCGGAAAAAGCGTAGCCGGGGCCAGACACAATAAAATAGCTGCCGGTATTCTCGCGATATTCCTTGGCGGATTCGGAATTCATAAATTCTATCTTGGTCAGGCAGGCATGGGCATATTATATCTTGTGTTCTGCTGGAGCGGAATAACCGAAATAATAGGAATAATAGAGGGAATAATATATCTTTGTATGAGCGACGAGGATTTTGCCGCGAAATATCATTAGATAATTCCGCAGACACACAAAAGACACATAAAAAGGAGAGCTTTCCGCTCTCCTTTTTTATTTATTCTTTTTTATGTGTTCCGGCAGATTTTAAGCCGCAGAAATATGATCAGCCGGTTCCTGCCCGGACTGCCCGGCTTTTTTGAAGCAGTGACTTAATTGCCCATATCTTTTATTCAGTTTCAGAAGCCGTGGTATCTTCTGCGGAACTGTTCCCGGCTTTAACATCAGAAGATTCAGTCTTCTCATTTTCAGAGGAAAATTCATTCTTTTCAGTGTCTGTCATATCAGGATCCGGCGATTCGCCATCCGCACCGCAATATCTGAAAGCAAGCATAGTTATATCATCGGCCTGCGGCGCTCCGCCGGAAAAAACATCTATTTCCTTCTTTACATTAAGACAAAGCTGTTTCACGGAAAGACCTATACCCATTTCAACAGCCTCAAAAAGCCGCTCATTGCCGAAAAGAACGGAAGATTTGTTAACAGCCTCGGTAACACCGTCTGTATACAGATAGACGACGTCGCCCGGATTAAGCTGAACCTTGTACGTGCGGTATCTGACTCCCGGCATTCCGGCAAGCACAAGACCGGATTTTTTTCTGAGCATTTCTATTTTCCCGTCATCACGTATTATAACAGGAGGATTATGTCCCGCATTCGCGTATGAAAGTTCTCCTGTGGAAAGGTTAAGTACTCCCATCCATACTGTAACAAACATTCCCGCGTCATTATTTTCACAAAGTTCCTCATTCACCTGCGCAAGAACATCGGACACGGACATTCCTGTTTCGGCATAGCTTTTAAGCAGCGTTTTCGCCCTCATCATAAACATGGCCGCCGGAATACCTTTGCCGGAAACGTCGGCAATCAGGAAAACTATCTTTTCTCTACCTACGAAATAGAAATCATAGAAATCCCCTCCAACTTCCTTTGCAGTATCCATGGAAGCGTAAATATTAAAATCCCTGCGGGATGGAAATGGCGGGAAAACGGACGGCATGGCCGAATGCTGTATGGTTCTGGCAAAAGAAAGTTCGGCATCAATGCGTGCTGAAGCATCCGCTATGTATTTTTTCAGTGTCTCAACAGTGGAATTTATATCATTCGAAAGCTCCTCAAACTCTATATTGTCACGTACATTTACAACCTCTTCCAGATTGCCTCTGCTTATCCTGCCGAGCGATTTATTTATCCGGCTTATATTATCCACAACTATTTTCTTTATCAGCATGTAGATAAGGAAGAAAAGCATACAGAAAATCATGAATTCCATGGCGCCTATGGTTAAAACAGAAAAATTTCTGTAAAGCTCTACTTCCGACTTGGGAATAACCGCAATTATGCGGAAACCTTCAGCGTTCTGGTAAAGAACGTATGACGGAATATCATAAACAGTTGCCTTGAATATCTGATTCTCTTTTATTTTCTCTTTATCTATCCATATTCCTGAAGAAACCAGATTTCTGCCGGTATGGCTTTCACGGCTGTCTGTATGCAGTTCCGAAACAATGGTCCAGTTTCTGTCAGCTATTATAAGTGAACCTGTTCTGCCTATATGACGGTTCCTGACCACACGGCGTATTTCCATTTCTATATCGCGCTGAAAATTCTCTGCGTCATATCCAACCTGCACGAAACCGCCGTTGTAAAAAGTAATTCCGGCATATTTTCTCGATATGTTTTTATCATATGAAACAGGCTGATACTGCTGTACATATTCCTTTTTTCCGCCATCTATAAGAACCATGAACTCGGCAGACTGCCTGCCGTTTCTCATATCATAATTCAGAAATTTGTCATATGTACTGGCTGTTATTATCCCGTTTTTATCAATAAGATTTATTTCTGCCACATCATATTCTTTCGCCAGTCCCTTAAGCATATCACTGCTTATTCTGTCATGCTGGTTAAGGCGCAGAACTATTCTTCCGGCAAGTTCAAGAAGATTGCTGTCCGACGCATCCTGTATATCATTTTTTACATCATTTATATTGAGGTAAAGCATGGCAGCAGCTGTTTTCTTTACCATTTTTGTCTGAATAACCCATAATAATGCAGTAGTGAAGGCAAAAGCTATAAGAATACATATCAGCAGTCTGCTCTGGAAAATACGGGATATTTTTCTTTTAGACATATCAGATCCTTTTCAAAAAAACACTGATTCCGGCCCGGCAGAAGACTTATATTTAGCGGCAGAAACAGGCTGGTATAAATCTGTTATGGTTATCTTAAAAACCATAACAGTGTTTTTTTATAATACAAAAAATATAACAGTTTATAAAATTATAATAAAACCTCCCCCGTTACTTTCTGTACAGGGGAGGTTCCGGTTTTAATGCCACAGAGGCCTTATTCACAACCTCATGCGGATTACATTTTTTCCGGTGCGCTCACTCCAAGCAGGGCCAGTGTTCCGGCAAGAACTTTTTTTACCGCTTTCAGGATATACAGCCGTTTGGACGTTTCCTTCATGTTTTCAGGGTCAAGAACCTTGTGTTTGTCATAAAAGGAGTGGAACAATGCGGCAAGCTCCGTTAAATATGTGGTTATATGATGCGGCGAGAAATCGCGCACGCAGTCTGCAAGAACACGTTCCAGCCACATGAGTTTTGCCAGAAGCGCGCGCTCCTCGGCATTGAGTTCCGCTTTATCAGTATTAAACGCGGTGTCTGCATCTATGTCTTTTTCCGCGGCATTGGCAAATATTGAACATATCCTCGCGTGAACATACTGTACATAAAACACAGGATTGTCATTGGATTTCTTTTTTGCCAGATCCACGTCAAAATTGAGATGAGTGTTCGGTCCTCTTGAAGCGAAGAAGAAGCGGCAGGCATCAAGCCCCACTTCCTCAACGAGATCCCGCAGGGAAATGAATTCGCCTGCGCGTTTTGACATTTTTATAGTCTGCCCGTCGCGCAGCAGGGCCACCTGCTGATGAATTATAACGCGGAAAGTTTCCTTTCCATGTCCAAGTGCCTCAAGCGCGGCGGCAAGCCTGGCCACATAACCGTGATGATCTGCGCCAAAAATATCTATGGCCCTGTCAAAACCGCGGGCGTATTTATTCAGATGATTGGCTATGTCATTAAGAAAATAAGTATTTCTTCCGTCGTTTTTTACAAGAACGCGGTCCTTGTCATCAGAACCTAATTCAGACGAAGCGCCAAACCATACAGCGCCGTCCTTTTCGTAAGAAAGTCCTTTTTTCTTTATGTCTTCAAGTGTTTTTTTGGGAATGCCCTGCTCATGCAGGGAGGATTCCAGAAACCAGCAGTCAAAATTCACGCCGAAAAGCTTCATATCCTCTTTATGGCGGTTCAGGATTTTTTCCACCGCATACGATGAAAACTGTTCCTGTGTCCAGCCCGCAGCCTCCGGGGGAAGCTGCTCCGCCATGGTTATAAGATAATCGCCGTGGTATCCGTCTTCGGGCGGCTCCTGCTTATTGTATCTTGCCTTAAGGGAAGCTCCCAGCCTTTCCACCTGATGCCCCACATTGTTTACATAAAATTCAGTGGAGATGTCTTCGCCCAGCGCGCGCATTATGCGGGCCATGCTGTCTCCGAGAGTCGCTCCCCTACCGCTTGCAAGGTGCATGGGGCCAGTGGGATTGGCGGATACAAATTCCAGAACGGTTTTCGGCTTTTTGGAGTTTTCCACCGTATTTTCCGCAAAATATCCCGGCTTTGATATTTCAGGGGCTTCTTCAAGCAGGAATCTGTCGGAAAGGTTTATGTTAACGAATCCCGGCCTGATTGCCCCGCAGGAAAATTCTCCTTTAAGTGCGGCGGCAAGCTCTTCGGCAATTTTAAGCGGCGGCTTATGCAGGATTTTAGCTGCCGTCAAAGGCCATGAAAGGGAAACGTCGGCTTTTATATGCGGCGGCGGAACCGTAAGCGCAAAATTCTTTACGGATTCTTCTCCGAGGGAAAAAATCCGCATTGTCTGTTGTTTTAAATCTTTTTCCAGTTCTGATAGTTTCATAATCCTAAATATAAATAGAAGATAAAATAGAAAACCCGCCGCAGAGATTATTTTGCGGCGGTATTTTTCAAAAAAACATTATTCCGCTTTCTTCGCGGATTTGCGCACGGTCTTTTTCGCAGCTGCTTTTTTAGCGGTTTTTGCCGCTGAGGTTTTTGCTGCTTTTCCGGCAGATGAAGTTTTTTTCACTGTCTTTACGGCATCTTTCTTCTTCGCGGCTGTTTTTTTTGTCTTTGCTTCTTTTTCCGCTTTCTTTGCGTTTTTCTCAGCTTCCTTCATGGCTTTCAGTTCCGCTTCCCAGTCTATAAGCACCGCTTCCTCATAGACATGATCCAGATCATAAAATTCCGCGGCTTCCCTGTCAAAGGAATGAACTATAACTCCGCCATAATCCTGCACACGCCATTTTTTGCTCTGCATTCCGTCGCGGTTGAGAATCGCCATATCTTCTTTTTTAAGGCGGTCTTCCGTTTCCTGCATTACTGCTTCAAGCTGCGGACCGGATTCTATAACGGACATAACTATATACTCCGCTATTACGGATTTTCCGCACAGGTCCAGAACTTTTACGTCCTCAGCTTTCTTTGAGGAGGCAGCATCTGCAGCTATCAGGGCTATTCTTTTGAAATCTTCTTTTTCCATTTTGGTTGTTCCTGTTTTCACAAAACAAATGGCGGGATTTTCCGCCTTTATTTATATTATATCAATAACAGGCCTTTTGAAAATAACAGCCAGCCGCCATAAGATTGCAGATAATGCACATTATTCGTTTCCCGCCATATGCCCCTGTGTCCTTTTTTGCAGGTTATATGACCAGTATAATGATAAACATGGGCATAGACGAATATGTGGCAGAGCGCAATTATGAGAAATACGGACAGGACAAGAAACCTACCCTAATTGATATAATATTGAATGAAAAGATTAAAAAGAGGGTGGAGGAAGAAGAATAAACATCTCTAAATAGCTACATCGGGTTTGAAAGCCTTGTTTATTACCGTACCGGCAACATTAAACCCGGTGTATAAAAACATAGTATCAGTGCCAAGCGGGTACAGATTATGACGGTTTCACTATGTTATTTTAATTCCAAATCCCAATTTAACTGCTTTGGAATATCCCTTCCGCCATACATTACACGGATTATTGACACGTTTTTTGTCTTTGAATCAGCAATGTACAGTACGACAAAACTTCCGCATGGCATTATCCTCATGCCTTTTTTGTCCCATTGGCAGAAATCATAAAGCCTGTGGCGGTTGGGCATAATGCCAAGCCCCATTATCCTTTTTTCTATATGTTCAAGCCAGTTTGAGGCATTCAGAGGGGACATCAGCTGGCAGGATATGTATTCATGTATTCCGGTTATATCCAGTTTGGCCTGCCGGGTAATGTTTACTGTATATTTCATTTAGAAATTTCCTTGCGAATGTCCGCAAATGCTTTTTCGGCAGGCTCTGTGTGGCCTTCAATATAATCCCTGTACCCTTTTTCTATTTCGGCATTAATTTCTTCTTCGGAAAGAGCCGCCATTGCGACAGGAACATTTTTCGGCAGCCTGACCTCAAAAGGCAGGCCTTGATTTAGTATTATCTGCTTGTAAAAAATGTTTATGGCATTTGATGCAGTCATGCCAAGACTGGCAAGTATTTTTTCAGCCTGTTCCTTTACTTCAGGTTCTATTCTTGCGTATAAGTTTGAGGTTTTTGCCGCCATATTGCCGCTCCTTTTTTTATATTATAATGCAATGTGCGTACAATGTCAATACAATAACTTCTCCGCCATCTCCCTATACCGTTTCATCAGGAATGCTACGCATTGGGGTTCGCTGGTGGTTTTGATGTCTAGGCCGTAGGCCTGCATTACGGCCTTGTCGTTAGCACGGTGGGCGGCAAGAAGTTCCGGCGGCATGGTCAGGTGGTCGTACAGGTCGGCGAGGCTGTCCTTTGGGTACAGCTTTCTTGTGTCCAGTATCATTTGGGCGGTCTTTTCTATTTCCGCCTTTTGTTTCTCATTACATTCAGGCCATGGGAAATTGTTGTACACAATGTCCTTTGAATACCTGTACCGCATTTCCAGTCTGCCGCATACCGCCCTC
>CACZRG010000221.1 GCA_902783485.1 uncultured Elusimicrobium sp. | reverse complement strand
ATTTCGGAAAGCCGGCTTTTTTCCCTGTCCCTGCCTCCTCCCGGCTCCTCGCCTATGGGCGGCAGTGGCTCGTCCCGTCCTGTTTCCAGTGTTATTTTTCCGTCGCTGGTTTTTTGCAGCCTGTAATATTCAAGCAGCAGCTTGTCGTTCAGGTTTATATCTTCGGAATTGTCCCTAGGCAGCAGTTTGAGCAGGTATTTGGCAAATATGAACAGCTTCTGAATTTCCTTGTCAAACATTCTGCATACCTGTATTATGAATGAATATGTCCTTACAAAGGAATACAGGCAGGTTTTGAATTCCTCTTTCTTGTCCGCATCCAGTGCGTCATATCTGTATTTGGCCGGGTTAAGCATTGGCGAAAGCGTACCGAGCGACGGAAGGTTTTTCTGATAGAACTTATTTGCGAACATTTCAACTTCCTTGTCATGATACACGCCGAAATCATCAAGTCTGCGTTTAAGAGTGTATACAAGATTCGGGTCGGTTTCCTTTTCGAGAGCCGTTCCCTCATAATATGGCTGGAATGATTTCTGTATGTCCTCCGGCCTGTTCACAAAGTCCAGGACGAATGTGTCTTCCTTGCCGCGCATAACCCTGTTCAGGCGTGAAAGGGTCTGCACGGCCTTAACTCCGCCGAGTATCTTGTCAACAAACATGGTGTGCAGCAGAGGCTCGTCAAAGCCTGTCTGATACTTTTCTGCTACGATAAGAATGTTGAAATCGTCGCTGTTAAAATACTGTTTGAGCTGGCTTTCCCTTATTGTTTCCCCATTACTGTTTTTGTTTATTTTCTCCTCGGTCCATTCGTCGCCGCCGTCCATTACGCTGCCGGAAAATGCCACAAGCACATCAAGATCCCTGTAATCATGCTCCTGAATGTATTTTCTGAATGCGAACAGATACCGCACGGCGTGCAGGCGAGAGGCCGTGACCACCATTGCCTTGGCCTTTCCGCCTATCTTCTTGCTCGTTATATCCCTGAAATGCTCTATTATTATTGCGGTTTTCTGCGCTATGTTGTGCGGGTGCAGGCTTTCAAACCGTGAAACGGCCCTTGACCCCTTTGACCTGTCGTATTCCGGGTCCCCGTCTATTTTCTTTGCAATCTGATAATACTGCCTGTATGTGGTGTAATTCTGCAGAACGTCCAGGATAAAGCCTTCCTCTATGGCCTGCCGCATTGAATATATGTGAAATGGCCTGAAAGTGCCGTCCGGCTGCCTGTCCCCGAACATCTGCAATGTTTTCTGTTTTGGCGTCGCGGTGAATGCGAAAAATGACAGGTTTCTGTGATGTCCGTGTGTGGCAAGCTCCTTTAGCAGGCGATCCTCATAATCAATGGCATTGTTTTCCTCAGCGGCTTCCTCCCTGGCGTATTCTTCCAGCACTTCTTCCGCATCTCCAAGGGCTGCCTTTAGTTTTTTTGCCGCTGTTCCGGTCTGCGAGGAATGGGCCTCGTCAACGATTACGGCGTATTTTCTGCCGGTTGTCCTTACGTCCTCATAAATATAAGGGAATTTCTGCAATGTGGTGATGATTATTCTTGCCCCATCATTTATCGCATCACGCAGTTCCGCAGAGTTGTTTTTTACAGGCACTACAACGCCAGCCGTATGGTCAAACTGGTCTATGGTTTTCTGCAGCTGGTCGTCAAGAACCTTTCTGTCAGTTATGACTATTACGGAATTGAAAATAACATTGTCATTATTGTCATGCAGGCTTTGCAGACGGTGGGCGAGCCATGCTATGGAATTTGATTTGCCAGACCCGGCACTATGCTGTACAAGATAGTTTTTTCCGCTGCCATGTCTTTTTACGTCGGCAAGGAGTTTTTCCACCACATCTATCTGATGATAGCGCGGGAATATCATTGTTTCCTTGTGTCCAGTGATCTTGCCTGCGGCATCCTTTATGTCTTCCTTTTGAAGATGCATGTATTTCTGCAGTATTTCCATCAGGGAATCCTTTGTAAGGATTTTCTTCCACAGATAGGATGTCATGTAATCGTTTTCCGTCTGGGGATTGCCTTTGCCGCCCACATTGCCTGCCCCGCGTGAACCCTGATTGAACGGCAGGAAATATGTGGCCGCTCCCTGCAGCCTTGTTGTCATATACACATTGTACAAGTCCACGGCAAAATGCACCAGTACGCGATGTCTGAATTCAAACAGCTTGTCCTTTGTGTCCCTGTCAAATTTGTACTGGTTTATGGCGTTGTTTACATCCTGCCCGGTGAACTGGTTTTTAAGCTCCATTGAAACAACAGGAAT
>CACZRG010000220.1 GCA_902783485.1 uncultured Elusimicrobium sp. | reverse complement strand
TGCCGCCACCTGGTATAATCCGGCAGCCACTGTGTATCTTGACGGCAATACCAATATAGCTCTTGGTTCCGCCTTCGCAACTATCAAGATTAAACATCAGAACACAAATGGAACACCTGAAGATGAGACCAAAGACAAACTGAATCTGCTTCCGAATTTCTACGCAGTTCAGAAAGTAAGTGACAATATGGCCCTTTCACTCGGTGTAAACGCACCTTTCGGCGTTATAAGCAACTGGGAAGACAATGCGAACACAAAAAATGTTGCTCTTAAATCAGAGGTAAAGGATATAAATTATAATCTTAACCTTGCCTACAGATTCTCTGAGAAGTTCTCTGCATCTGCCGGTTTAAACTACGGCCAGATGACAGCTACACTCACAAGCGCTGCGGCTGAAATAGATGCAGACAAGAGCAAGGACGGATATGGCTGGAATGTCGGCCTTATGTACAAACCCAGCGACACTCTTTCCTTCGGGGCAACATACAGAAGCAGTGTAAAAGCCACTCTTTATGGCGGAAGATTCAAGGTTGCAGCTTATGCTGTAGATCTTCCTGTGGAAGCAGAACTTGAAGTTCCTGATCTTGCAACAGTGGGTGCAGCATGGAAAGCCAATGAAAAATGGTTATTCTCGCTGCAGGGTGACTATGCCAACTGGACAACATATGACAATCTGGCATTTATAAACAGTGACACAGGTAATGTTATTGACCTTGGCACCGGCCCGCAGATACAGCGCAAAGGTTTCGGCCCGGCCTATTCAGCCCGCTTCGGTACAGAGTATACCGTAAACAGCAACTGGAAAATACGTGGCGGACTTGCCTATGACACAAACCCTGTTTACTCAAAATACTTTGAGACACGCGTTCCGGACAGTGACAGAATTGAAATCGGCATAGGTGCCACATATCAGTTCAGTGACAGCTTCACTATGGATATTTCATATCTCAGGGCCCAGTTCCTCAAGAGACATGTCAAAGGCAGTCATGCCACAAAGAATCCGGCCAATGATGCTACAATTGACGGAACCTACAGAACAAATGCGAACCTTCCTGCAATATCGTTCGCCTACAAGTTCTAAACCAAAACTGTACATACAAATAAAAAAGAACCGCCCTTCCGGGCGGTTTTTTTATGCTTACTTATTCTCTCAGAACGCCTTATTTATTCTCACGCTTTTTTTCTTCGGCAAATGTGTTCCTTATGCCTTCCTCAAGTGTTGTCCAGTTATCCCAGCCAGCTGTTTTTTCCCAAAGGGAGGCATCTGCTGTCCAGTCAGGCCCTGCTGCTTCGCGGGCCTTGTCCCTGTTTAGCATTGGTGTCATTCCTGTTAATATTGAGGCAAGCTCACAGGCAAGCCCTGCGGCATAAACCACTGGCATGGGCATATTCAGCATAACCGGAGGTTTTCTGCCCATTCCGGCAGCCATCATGGTTATAAACTGCTTCCACGGATAATCCTGTTTTTCACAAACATAAAATGTGCCGCCGTTGAAAACATCGCGCTCCAATGCATCTATCTGCGCGCGCACAAGATCCTTTACATAAATAAAACTGAATTTTCCGGTATCCGAGCCGGCATTAACCATAAGACCCCGGCGCACCCAGTCTGAAATTGTTGATACACCGGCCTCACTGCCACCGTAAACTATTGGCGCGCGCAGAATAACAAAGGGAATGCCGGAATTTTTTATGAATTTTTCCCCCTCAAGTTTGCTGGCTCCATAATATGAGGATGGTTCCGGTTTCATATCCTCACGTCGGGGAATACCGTCACGTGACGGTCCACCCGCCGCCAGGCTGGACTGGTAAACTATTTTTTTAACACCGGCTGTCTTCGCTGCCGTGGCGACATTATCAGTTGCCTTACTGTTCGCCCGGTAAAACTCTTTTTTTGATATGCAGAACAGCCCGGCCGCAAGATGAATAACCTTGTCAGCCCCGGCAAATGCTTTCTCAAGGCTTTTCACGTCCTGATAATCAGCAACCGCATATTCCGTTTCAGGCACCGTTTTTACGGGTGTTCTGCGCGTGAGAATCCGTATTTTATATCCTTTCCTGCGTAATTCATTACAGAGAAAAGTTCCTACAAATCCTGTTCCGCCAGTGACAGCTATTGTTTCCATTTTGTTTTCCTTTCCATTGGACTTTTACAGATTTAATAAATATTAGCACATTTTTGCGGCATACGGCATAAAAAACGCCGGATTATCTCCGGCGTTCCGAGACGGACTTTATTTGGTCCGTGTAGAGAGTTGGATATTATTCTGATATTGTCTCACCAACCTGCTGCATGGCTTCTCCGGCATCTTTTACCGCTTCACCGGCTATTTCCTTGCTTTCTTCCTTTATTTCCTCGGCGGCATTCTTAATGTCCTTGCCGTGTTCTTCCTCAAACTGATTCTTTTTGTTTTCAATGGTTGCACCAGCCATGTTCAGAAGGTTTTCAATATCGAGACCGAAACGGGATTTCATACCGTCACAGAAAGCATAGACGGAAGGCAGTCTGCCCTTAAGAATCTTGTCATAAGCCGTAACCTTGTCTGTCTGTGGCATAAGATAGGCGGTAGCAGCTATACAGCAGCCGTACATTACCAGCATTACAATCAGTGAAATAAAACCTATTGAAATTTTCCTCAATACCGAACTTATAATTACTACGAGACCACACCATATAAACAGGGATATGCCTAAAAACAGATTGCCGTTCTTTCCTGTTTCCGGGAAGGCGGCAAACAGCACTATGTGTATAAGTGCAATCATTGCTATATTGAATATGAGTTTGAACATTTTTATTTTCCTTTGGTTTTTTACCGTTTTATAGATTATATTAAATCGGCTGCATTTTTAACAGATTATTTTTATATCGCAGGCAATATTTGAAAGAAATTTGCGTAACTGTTTTCAGTCGGTGGATTTGAATTCCACATGAATGACAAGCACATCCTCGTAGAAATCATCAGGAAGTCTCTCAAAAGGTGCGGAAGCGCGCACAGCCGCCGTTGCCGCAGTATCAAACAGCCTGTTGCCTGATGATTTTTCGACACTGACATTTTTTATGCTGCCACCACGCATAATGGTAAAACCAACGGTACACTGCATATTTGATACCGCAGGGGCTTTCTCACGCCACTGCGCAAACAGTTTCTCGCGCACGCCTGATATATATGCCGGATACGGGAAATCCGTTTCAGTACGGAAACCTCCGCCGCCTATACCTTCTGACACATTCCGCATACCGGAACCACCACCAGAAGAATCCCTGCGTGATGATTTTTCCGGCAGGAATCCGTTAGCGGCGGCCATACTCGGTGGTGGCAGCGAGCCGGCAAAATCCTCTGCCTGAAGATAATCGGATTTGTCAGCTTTTTTCTGTGTATTTTTTGCTGTTTTCTTTTCTGTTTTAACAGGCGTGGCTTTTGTATTTTTGACCGGCTCCTTTTTTGCCGGAACATTGAGCGCATCATTATTTTCAGATTTTTTTACCGGCTCAAGGACAGGCTCTGCTGTCCTGTCTGCCGGTTCCATAGCCTCTTTACGGTCTGCGCTGCTGCCGGCAGGCCCGGCATTCACAACAGTGGATGCCCCTATGAAATCAATGTAAAACACATCTTTTTTTTTAGGACTGTTGAAATTCAGTGTTGAAAAAAAGAAAACCAGCAGCAGCCCCAAAAAATGAAAAGATGATGAAAGGAGCAGCCAGTTCCTCATAAAATTATTTTTTTTCTCTGTCTGTCACGGCAATGCCGGTTTTTCCCGCACCAAGCCTTTTAGCGAGATCAAGTACGTCAACCACTTTTTCCACAGGAACGCTTTTATCAGCTTCAACCAGCAATGTTTTTTCTGCGGATTTTGACATCTTGCGGGTAAGCTCCATTTCAAGTTCTTTATACTGTGTTTTTCTGCCGTCGACCGCAAATTCCCCCCTGGCGGAAATCTGTACCTTCACCACATTGTTATCCGTTCCCTTGGCTCCAGAATCCGCAGCCGGGAGATTAACTTTTATCTGCGACTGCACCAGAGAAGGAGTTATCACCATGAAAATAATGAGAAGAATCAGCGAAATATCTATAAGCGGAATCATATTCATTTCCGCTATAACTGTTCTTTTTCCCTGTTTGCTAAGATACATAATCAGATTCCCGGTCTGGCCGGGACTTCAGGCAGGGCTTCTATAAGCTGCTCGGCTGTCCAGTTGAGATCTGATGAAAAATCATTGGCTTTGTTGGCAAACCAGTTGTAGAAAACCACTGCCGGAACAGCTACGAAAAGACCAGCCGCAGTATTCACAAGAGCTTCCGAAATACCCAATGCAACCACGGAAGGCCCGGCTCCTGCGGATAGGGAGAGATCGCGGAAAGCGCGCATTACTCCCAGTACAGTACCAAACAGACCAACGAAAGGACATACACTGCCTATTGTGGCAAGTATGGATATTCTGCTGCTTATATCGGTTATATATTTATCCGTGGAACGTCCCGCAAATTCTCTTTTTTCAGCCTTGGAGGTTCTGCTGTTTATTACGGACAGGATTATTGCTGATGCAGGCGACTCCTCGTTGAGACAGTAATCCCGGACAGCAGTGGTATCGCCACTTTTGCGGAATATATTCATTTTCTGCCGCAGGCCGTCATAATATTTTGCTATCCTGCGGAATGTATACAGCCTTTCAAGAATGACTGATATGGAATATACCGAAACACAGGCAAGGATAATCAGTATTACTCCGCCGGCCTTGATTATTTCACTGAAAGTTCCCATATTAAGAATTCATTCGTCCTTCAATCTCTTTTATATAATCGGAAAGAAGTACTATTTTCCTGTTCACCATATCATAGAATTCATCGCGCTTACGGGCGTTTATTTCCTCGGTAGTGGTGGCTTCCTGTATACGGCGTGTGGCCTCGCTTAAATCAGCACGGAGATTGGAAAGCTCTGTATCCTTGCGCATTATCTCGGTTTTAAGATGTTCTATTTCCTGACTATCCGCAGGACCACTGAACTTCTTTACTCCGTCTTCTGTATTGTCATTCAGCGACTCCAGTTCCTTTTCAGCCTTTTCCGCCCTTTCCTTCATTGCAAGGGATTCTCCGGCCAGTTTTCTGAGTTTCTCAAGTTCGGCCTGTATCTCTGCCTGCGCCGATTTCATGGCGTCAATTTCCTTCTGTTTTTCCTCAAGGTGCTGATTTGCCTCAGTAACGGCTTTTCTCCCGTCAGCAAGCATTGTGGCTTTGTCAGTTTCCCCTGCGGCAAGCTGTGCCTGCAGTTCCTGATTCTGTTTCTCTTTTTCCTCAATGCGGGCAAGAAGTTTTTTCTTGTCCTCCTCGAATCTTTCATTCCTTGAGACAAGAGAGTTTATTTCATCTTCTTTTATCTGAAGATCTGTTTTCAGCGAAGAAATCTCGGCATCCTTCTGGTCAAGGGAGAATTGCGTGCGCTCCCTTTCCATTTTCATTTCCTTGTCCCTTTTCTGTGTGACAAGTTTCATTGCAGCCTCTGTTTTTTCCATTGTGTCACTCATAAACTTAAGCTGCTCGTCTTTTGTATTAAGTTTTCTTGTGAAATCTGCAGTAAGCTCGTCACTTCTCTGTTTGGCGGCCTTGTAAAGTGCTTCCCAGGAGGGATGCTCCGGTTTAGGAGCTTTTGCGAGTTTATCCTCAAGATCTTTTATAGAGGCTTCACGGGTCTTTAGTATTTCAGCAAATTCGTCGCGGTCCCTTTCACAGCTGACACGCAGATCTTCAAGTTTTCTGTTGCTTTCGGCAAGTAGACTTTCCTTGGCTCTGAGTTCACGCTCTTTTGCTGTCAGTTCACGCTCTTTTTCCTCCAGCTCCCTGCCGGCAGCTGCCAGTTCTTCTTCCTTCTCTTTAAGTTTCGCGGCATTTTCGTCGCTACGCTGTGAGGCTTCTTTCAGCATTTTTTCGCTTTCCGAAATTTTTTTGTCAGCCTCGGACAGAAGGTCCTCGCTTTTCTTCAGCTTTTCCTCCTGCTCCCTTACCTGTTTCTCAAGGTCACCGTTAACAGCAATGGCGCGCTCAAGAACAGCCTTGTAGGCATTGGCATCTTCGGATTCAGTCTGCGATATCTGCTCGGCCTCTTCTATGGAATCATTGTCTTTACGTGTTTCCGCGCTTACATCATAAAAATCCGGGTCGAATATGAAACTGAACTCGTCAAGCGTGGAAACATCCAGCCAGTGACCGAAATTTTCTTCCTGACATACCAGAGTATTATGATCGAATCCGTTTAATTTCGAAAGGTCTCTTGGCGGCAGTGGACCGCGGATTCCCTTGTTTATATAAGCGTAGTACTTTCCTGATGTTGCCATATAAATATAATATTAAATATAGAAAAAATGCTCAATAACGGCAGACTTATTTTTTCAGCATTCGTATTACATTTTCTTTTGTCACAGGGCTGATTATGCCTTTTTCCGTTATTATGGCTGTTATCAGAGAGGCAGGAGTCACATCAAAAGCCGGATGGCGGACCCGGACATTTTTAGGCGCTATTCTTATGCCTTTAACCGTTGTTACCTCTTCAGCGGAACGTTCCTCTATGACAATATCATTACCTGATTCGGCCTTCATGTCAAAAGTGGGCGAAGGAGCGGCTATGTAGAACGGTATATTGTGGTATTTTGCTGCAATGGCAAGAGCATATGTTCCTATCTTGTTTGCAGTATCGCCGTTAGACGCTATCCTGTCCGCACCGGTAACTATGGCATTAACACCGCACGTTTTTATTATATGTGCGGCCATGTTGTCCGTAATAAGCTCGGACGGTACTTTTTCACGCATGAGTTCCCATATTGTAAGACGTGCTCCCTGCAGGTATGGGCGTGTTTCGCATGAATATGCATGTTTTATTTTTCCCTGCTGATATGCAGTTGTTATAACACCGACAGCAGTTCCTATGCCCATTGTGGCAAGTGCGCCTGCATTGCAGTGTGTCATTACCACGCAGTTTTCCGGAAGGAGATCTGCACCGTATCTTCCCATTGCCGCGCAGGCTTCCACGTCCTCTGCGGTAATACTGTCAGCCTCTGCGAACACTGTCTTTTTCAGAAGTTTTACGGTTTTCTCACTGAAATTTCCCTTATTTTCTTCAGCAAAATCCTTTACAGCAGCAAACATTCTCGCAGTGGCATAGAACAATGCTGTGGCGGTGGGCCTCGCGGCGTTAAGGATCCTTACGGTTTTTTCCGCCGTTTTTACAAGAGATGAAGATGAAAGCGGACTAAGCCTGTCTATTTCCAGGGCGAAACCATATGCCGCAGCACAGCCTATAAGCGGTGCGCCGCGCAGCACCATGTCCTTTGTTGCTTTAGCAACATCCGCAGCGCTTTCTGCCTGAATATAAACTATCTTATCCGGCAGGCAGCGCTGGTCAAGAATAAGAAGTTTTCCTTTTGAAAATTTCAAACGTGCTGGTATCATTTGTTCCACCTGTCTGTTCTGAATTATATTCCGTGAATTTACGGAATAGCGTCCAGCATATTTTTCAACTGCTCTTCTGTTTTGCCAGTGATCTCAACGGTTTTCTCCCGTCCCTTGGCTCCGCGGATAATGCTTACCTGTTTTGAAGGAACTTCAAAGAACTGGGAAAGATAATCACGGAGTATATCGTTTATTTTCGCATCTTCCGCAGATGCTGCTACCATGACGCGCAGGACGCTGCCGATCCTTGAGATTACTTCATTATTGTCTCCATTGGGGATAACGCGTATTTTTACTATCATAACTTGCCTCTCTTTCCGTTTTATCTTAATAACCGTGTTTTTTATAAACTGCAAGGCAGCTTATCTGAACAGAGCACCGCCTATGCGGACCATTGTAGATCCGGCTCTTACCGCCGTTTTATAATCTCCGCTCATTCCAAGCGAAAGCACGGGAATGTGGCCTGAACCGGTACTTTGTCCGAAATCCCTGTCAAAAAGCGCCTTCGCAACGGAAAAAGCACTGAAAATTTCTTCTTCCGCAGCATTCGCCGGTGCTATGGCCATATAGCCACGCACATCAAGATTTTTCATTTTTTCTGCTTCTTTCAGAAGAACTCCGGCTTCATCAGGACTGATTCCGGACTGTGTTTCCGCACCTGATATTTTTATCTGTATAAGGACTGGCATTGTTTTGCCAATTTCAGCCGCGTGGCGGTTTATAGCCGCTGCTGTTTTTAAACTGTCAACCGAATCTATGGAATCAAATATCTCTACTGCCGTTTTAGCCTTGTTTGTCTGAAGATGCCCTATAAGATGCAGTTCTACCTTTCTGCGGAGATCCGCAAGACCGCCGTCTATCCAGCGTGCCCTGACTGACTGAACCTTGTTTTCCCCCACTATCTTTATTCTTCCGGTTTCTATAACGCGGCGTATATCTGCGGCATCTGCATATTTTGTAACTGCCATAATTGTTACTTCTGAAGGTTTGCGACCAGATCTGGCGCAGGCTTCATTTATGCCGCATTCAATACCGGCGATATTTTCTTTCAGGCTTTCAAGCCTGTTATCGGTTTCAGTTTGCATTTGCCTCTGCATACATTTTATCATATATAAAGCGTTTTGACAAATCTCCGTCACGACACTTTTTCTGACCGGAAATAAAGCATGGAACGGCCATATTCAGCCCTGTTTCAGCTTCTATTAAGAAACAGGTTTCCAAAATATATATCAGATATTATACAGCCGCTGCTTTTATGAACCAGTAAGCAAACAAAGAAGCTACAAAAAGCTTATAGAATGTTCCCGCCAGGAAACCTAACAGCGCTCCAGTGCCTCCGTTTATAGCCTCGTGGATTTTTCTGCCTTTTAGCATTTCCCCTACGAAAGCGCCAAGAAAAGGGCCGAGCACAAGACCTAAAGGGAAAAAGAATGCACCTGCAAGCGTGCCTATAAAACAGCCGGCCATTCCGTATTTGGATGCTTTGAATTTCTTAGCGCCAAGTGCCGGAATTACTGAATCAAGAACTGCAGCTGATACAAGCAGTATAGAAGCCATCCACCAGATAAAAGTGGAAGGGCCTTTATTTATCACCAGAAGCGGGAAAAAACCACAGTATGCAAGAAGCGGTCCGGGTATAACCGGAATCACACAGCCTATCAGGCCTGCCGCCACACACAGACAGCCGAGTATTATACACAAGGTTTCCATAAAATCTTAGAGTCAGGCAAAAAAAGCAGCCCCCGTTTTCCGGAGGCTGCCTTTGTTAAACCACTGTTCCCGGTATTAATACATTCCCGGCATTCCGCCAGCGGGCATGGCCGGAGCAGGTTTTTCCTTCTCTGGCAGGTCCGCGATAAGGCAGTCTGTTGTGAGCAGAGTGCTGGCAATTGAAGCAGCGTTCTCAATGGCGGTGCGGGTCACTTTGCAGGGATCCACGATTCCGGCTTTGAGCACATCAACATATTCCAGTGTATCGGCATCGAAACCGATTTCATCCTTGGAGTTGAGAATCTTGTCCACAACTATGGAGCCGTCAGCTCCGGCATTTTCCGCAATTGTGCGGAGCGGGGCAAAGATGGCACGGCGGACAATGCTTACGCCAGTTGCTTCATCATCATTGGTTGTCTTTACGCCGTCAAGCACTTTGGAAGCGCGGATAAGGGCTGTGCCGCCACCGGGGAGAAGTCCTTCCTCCACACCGGCCTTTGTGGCATTTTTGGCATCCTCTATCTTGGATTTCTTGGCCTTCATCTCAGTTTCTGTGGCTGCGCCTACACGGATAACAGCTACGCCGCCGGCCAGCTTGGCAAGACGCTCCTGTAATTTCTCGCGGTCATAATCGGAGGTTGTGTCTTCCATCTGCTTGCGGATCTGTGCGGTGCGGGCCTTGATTTCCTCTTTGTCTCCAGCGCCGTCCACAATGGTGGTGTTCTCTTTGTCAACAACAACGCGTTTCGCTTTGCCTAACATTGAAATATCGGCTTTGTCCAGTTTCATTCCGCGTTCTTCGCTGATAACCTGGCCACCGGTAAGAGTGGCGATATCCTGCAGCATTTCCTTGCGGCGGTCGCCAAAGCCAGGGGCCTTTACGGCACATACCTTAAGATTGCCACGCAGTTTGTTCAGAACGAGGGTAGCCAGCGGTTCGCCTTCGAGATCATCGCAGACAATCACAAGCGGTTTTCCCATCTGCACAACTTTCTCAAGAATCGGCAGAAGATCGTTCATGGCAGAGATTTTCTTGTCTGTTATAAGAATGGCCGTGTCTTCAAGAACACATTCCATTCTTTCAGAGTCGGTTACAAAGTAAGGAGAGACATAGCCGCGGTCAAACTGCATTCCTTCAACCACATCAAGTTCTGTCTTTGAGGTTTTGCCTTCTTCTACGGTAATTACGCCTTCATGGCCTACTTTTTCCATGGCATCTGCTATCAGGGCACCTACTTCCCTGTCATTGGCGGAGATTGTGGCAATCTGGGCTTTCTCTTCAAGAGTCCTGACAGGTTTCGCCATTGTCTTAAGTTCGGCTACAATAGCCTTCACGGCCTTGTCTATGCCTTTCTTGACATATGTGGGATTGGCTCCGGCTGTAATATTCTTGAGGCCTTCATTGAAAATTGCCTGTGTAAGAACCGTTGCTGTGGTTGTTCCGTCGCCTGCGATGTCATTCGTCTTGGAAGCGGCCTCGCGTACCAGCTGGGCACCCATATTCTCAAATTCGTTTTCCAGCTCTATTTCCTTGGCGATGGTAACACCGTCATCTATAATAGTCGGAGAACCGAATTTTTTTCAAATCACAACTGTTTTGCCCTTGGGGCCAAGGGTAACCTTAACCGCATTCGCGAGTTTGTCAACACCTGCTTTGAGGTGCATTCTGCCAGTTTCTGAATAAACAATCTGTTTTGCCATTTTGTGTCTATCTCCTTAAAAAATTATTTAATGATGGCGAGAACATCCTCTTCGCGCATAATCAGGTATTCTTCATCATTTATCTTAACTTCAGTGCCTGAATATTTTCCGTAGAGAACTCTGTCACCGACTTTCAGTTCCATGGGAATAATTTTTCCGTCAACGTTCTTGCCTTTTCCGGCAGCGACGATGTGACCTTCCATCGGTTTTTCCTTGGCGGTATCGGGAATAATGATTCCGCCTTTCATAACTTCAGCGGGCTCCACCGCTTTCACGATGACTCTGTCGCCCAGAGGCTGAATGTTGAATGTTTTTTCTGCCATTTTAGTACTTCCTCCTTAATTACTGCTTAAATTTTTTTGTGCCTGCCATCCGCTGTATGCGGCCTAAATTAGCACTTTTAATCCTCTATTGCTAATTTTAGCATACAAATTTTTTATTTGTCAATAGCAATCTTACTTAATGACTGCTAATTATTTTTTGTTCTCTTTGATTTACGTTGCGGAATATCGGAGTCTTCAGGGACCTGGAATACCGTACCTATCACGACGGTTATATTATCAGGGCCTCCGTGCTGGTTACCATATTCTATAAGGTCATCGCAGGCATCAAGATCGTCGTCTGCTTTAAGTACTATATCAAGCATTTCCTTTTCAGTAACGCATTTAAACAGTCCATCAGTGCAGAGTATAACCCTGTCACCAGGAGAGACGTTACATGAGGTTATATCCACTTCCGGCAGATCAGGCGAGCCCAGAGCTCTTGTAAGAATGTTTTTCAATGGGGACGCTTCGGCCTGCTCCAGTGTCATAAGCCCCTTGCGCACGCTTTCCATTACAAATGAATGATCCTCGGTCACCTGCGACAGCCGGCCGCCACGTATCATATAGGCGCGTGAATCCCCCACATGGGCAAAATAAAGTTTTGTTCCATCAAGTATTACAGAAGTTTCAGTCGTACCCATGCCGCTTTTTCCTGCGGCCAGGCTTGCGTCGTAAATGGCAAGACTCGCCAGTTCTATGGCATGTGCCAGCTGATTTGCAACAAGCGGTATTTTATCTCTCAGAACCGGAGGTACAGTGCCATCACGGAGCATTATTTTGAATTTTGTGTTTGTTACTTCTGTAGCCATGGCGCTGGCAACCTCGCCGGCATTATGCCCACCCATGCCGTCTGCTACTATGGCAAGCGAAAGTTCTTCATTTATGAGATAGCTGTCCTCGTTGTTTCTCCGTTTCATTCCGGGATCGGACATTCCTCTGAAAGAAATTTTCAGTTTCATTTTTCACACTCCGCGGAAGCCGCATTTTTTTCCAGCGCATTTTTTATTGTTTCTGGCAGTTCCTGAACATTTACTGGAACTGTAGGAGCAAGCGCAGCTGCAGGCTTCCGGCGTTTATCAGCCTCTGACTGTATCTTCCCCGCTACAGGCGGAGGAGGTGGTCTGTTGCTGTACTGTATTCTGTGCTGCTTTAATTCATATCTGAGAGAAAATCTTTTTAAAACCCCGAACAGGTAGCCGGCGGCGAGACATATAAGCGGAACAGCCGGTTTTATCCATATGTTCATTGAGCAGAAAGCATAAATGCTGCCTCCGGTTACAGCCGCAAACAGCAGTGTGAACAGCGAATGGAATGTCCACGACGGCATGGAAGATACAAAAGCAGTGAATATTCCAGCCAGAAGAATAAGTCCGGTTTCAAGCTGATATGTCCACTGCGGACGGGAAATATAAGTATTTCCTGTCAGCGTATTCAGGGCCGAAATAAGGAAATAAACCTGCTGGCGTTTTCCACGCGGAGTTTCCGCTATTCTCTGAGCCGCTGGCGTCATGAATACGGTTTTCCCCCTGAAAATTTCCGGAGCGACAGATCCATCAATTATTTCGCGCGATGCATACCTTTGCGGCTCTATTGAGGAAAAAAGCACAGGCAGCATGGATTCCGGCGTAAGCGGAATCTTTTTTTCTCCCAGAACAATTTCCCTTCCAGGTCTGAATTCCACACTCTTTACCGGAATATCAAGCAGGATTCTGGAAGCCTCAAGGGCAAGAGAAGGATATAGCCTGCCGTCATAAGCCATAAACGGGTTTTCAAATCTTAGTTTTCCGTCAATATCAGGAAAGACATTGGAATGGCCTGCTCCGGCGGCAGAATCAGGTATGATTCCTTTCTGCGTTGTAAAAGATATTCCTTCAGCCTTGGCCCTGGACAAAGCCGCGCCCTGTGATACTTTTACCGCATATTTCTTCAGCCATTCCGGTTCACTGTTAAGACGGCCCTTCGGCATTCCGGCAGTGAAGCGTACAGGCATTATGTATTTTCCGTTTTTTTTCAGCGCAGCAGCAAGCTGCTGCTCTGTTTTTTCACTTTTCTGCAGCGATGTTAAAAGTTTAAGAAAATCACTTCCGCTATCTTTTATTTTTTTTCTGCTGCGCAGTTCTTCATATTTGTTCTTTATAATGGCAATTTCCTTTGAGGAACTGTCATCCGGCATTCCTGTCGGTGCAGTGAATACGGTAAGCGCCGGTGCTGACTCTCCTGAAGAAAGAATACCGGCTATTTTTTTTACTTCATCAAAAGACAGACTTCCGGGTTCGGACGAATCATTATTCACTTCGATTATAACGGGGGAAGTCTGATATTCAGGTTTCATAAAACCTGCCCTGAAATCATAAAACGCAAGCTCCGCTTTGTTTACAATTGGAGGCATAACAGTATAAGCCGCGAAAGCAGCAAATACAAGCATCAATGCCCACAGTAAATCTGA
>CACZRG010000219.1 GCA_902783485.1 uncultured Elusimicrobium sp. | reverse complement strand
TCTGTCCTGGCGCATTTTTTTCTCTGCGGGTATGAAAGCCTTGCCAGTGAGGAGGTGCTTATATACACATCGGCACTGAAATCATCTGAAACAAGAAGAACACCGTTTCTGTCTGATATTGTGCCACGGGGCAGTTCACTGATATTTTCCGGCATAAAATTGTCCCGGTAAAAACGTTCGTATGAGGCATGTGGCAGCAGCTGCATGAAAGCCAGTCTCATCAAGGCAATTATAAGGGCAATTCCCAGAGCGGACTCAATGATAAAAAGCCTGCGGCCAGCCTTACTGGCTTTAATGTAACTGTCTTTAATATGTTTTATTTTTTCAGAAATAGTCATCATTTCAGAATCTGTTTTATATTATTTTGTTTTGTCCCCAGCGGCGCTCTGACCTTCATACATCTGCGCCGAAAGCATAAGTTCTGTGTTTTCTGCCCGGCATGTATTCAGTTTCTGAAGCATATCCCTGCCCTCACTGCCTGACAGTTTTACAAATTCCACAAGCCGTCCGGCTTCGCTTTTGACTCCGGATTTTTCTTTTTCTTCCGTGACGCCTGTCTGTGCCACGCTGTTCCATGAGACAGAAAGTTCTGCAGTCCTGTAATAAAAACCTGCATCCGGATTTACGGCAATTCTCTCCAGAAACGCATTCTTCAGCTGTGTGAATTCCATACGGCATGCATTGGCTTTTTCCGCGTAAACAGGGAAATCCTGGTGGCCGCCACTACTGTATGCGGCTTTCTCTGCAGCGGCCTCACAGCGTATTTTAAGATTTTTAAGATTATGATTCCATGAACGGCAGACATTAAGTTCATTCTGTATCTGTGAATTTTTTTCCTGTTTCAGAAAAGAATTATACCGCATTATGGTAATCACAATCAGTACGGCTGCTGCCGATAAAAAAAGAAAGAGCAGTTTTTTTTGTGTACGGGTGAGCAGAGTAATAGTCATGATAAAAGGATAGTATTAATTTTTTTCTTAAGGGCGGCTACGGTTTCTCTTTCCTGCGGCGTAAGAGGCTGGCACTGTTCAACAGTTTTATCAACTGCATCCACAATCTCTTCCCTGTATGCTTTTTTTTCTTCGATGCCTATTCCAGGTGAAGAAATATATTCATTAAAATCGTCCAGAGAGCTCGACAGACTGTTATACAGATATTTTTCCCGTTCTGCCTTGTAATAACGGCGGTATTCATCCGGTGCCAGCCCATCCGCAGCCATTCCGGCAAGCCTGGCTGCGAATTCAAGATTGTCAGCTGAAAGTACGGTACGGGCGCATTTGTATTGAGCTCTGGGAATACCTGTAAGTGCTATTTTTTTCCCCTCCTCCGAAAAGAAATTGCTGTTTTCAGGCGGATAACACATGGAGGCTTTTCTATATAATTCATCTGCCTTGGAAGTATCACGGACAATTCCAAGAATTGGGCAGCCTGCGCTTGTTTTTTCAGCCAGTTCGAAATTGGCCTCAGGCAGGCCGGCCTCCGCTGCAGACATCAGAAAATCAAAAGCCTTTTCTGCATTAAATACGCATCCTTCTTTTCTCATTATCATCTGGTACAGATGATATTTTGCCCTGGCTGAAATCAGACGATCAGAACTTTTTGAAAATTTAAATGCCTCTTCATAAGCCCTGGTTTTTTGGTTTGCGGTGGCAATTCCGGTACGGACCTTTGCACGCAGTTCACCGGCCTTTGCAGGATCAGGCCTTATTATAAGGCTTTCTGTTCCGTTTTTATTAACAATTGAGGCTGGTTCGGAATACCCTTTTTCATAAAGCAGAATAAGGGCTTCCATAGCCTGCGGAACATTATTTTTATTATCCTCGAGAAAGGTGAGCCAGCCCTGGCGTATGATTTCCATATCTTTTTTCAGCCCGAGCATACATTTCCATGCTTCATCCTGATCAGCCGTGGGATTCATTACTTCGGCCCTTGCCTCATAAAAGTTTTCTGAGAGGGTTTTAATTACTGAAACTATATTCCATATTCCTGAAAGACCGTTCTGTTCAAGCACTGAAGTGATACTGTCATTATTTGTCCTGTCTACACTATGCATATTATCTCCGTATAATACAAATCAGAACATTATCTCAACGACATTTTTTCTTCCAATAGGGATCAGTGATTTTTTTACGGAACTGTTCAGCTTCTTCATCTCTGTTTTCCTTTTCAGCAAGAAGAGCGCCCATACATAAAAGCGTATCATTCAGATTATTACCTGAACTGCTGATAAAATCACTGAATTCTTTTTTCATTTTGTCAATCAGTTTAAGAATTTTCCTGGCACTGTAATTCTCTTTCCTCATGATTTTAGACAATGTTTCCAATGCCTCATTGCTGCCATTTATTACAGCTTTCATATAATACTCAAGCGCATCATCAATAAGATCCTCATCTTTTCGTAGCAGTTCAGCAAGGCTGAAATACGCAGCGGCAAATCCTTTGGCTGAAGCAGCTTCGTAATATTCTCTGGCTTTTGAAAGTAGTTTGGTAACACCCCGTCCCTGTTCATGCAGTCTGCCAAGATAGTATTTGGCTGCAGGCAGACCGGATTTTTCAAACAGATTGACTGCCTTTTCCAAATCAGCTGCTGAACAGTCCTTTTTATTCATGTATATGCGTGCGGTATAATATCTGGACCAGTCATCTTCGCATTTTTCAAGATAAAATAACGCTTTTTTCAGGTCTCTTTCCACCGGGTCTGATTTTGAAATATATTCCTCCCGCTGAAAAGGTCTTTCATCAGCTTTAATTTTTTCAGCGTGTATTCCAAGATAATATACTTCTCCCAAAAGTGCTGCCGCCTCACGGCTGAAATTGTTTCTGTTATCTGACAGATGATGCAGAAGTTTAAGTGCAAGAGGGACATTCTGTTTTATTTTTTCACT
>CACZRG010000218.1 GCA_902783485.1 uncultured Elusimicrobium sp. | reverse complement strand
TATATCCATGCTTAGACAATATTTCAGCTATAAAATGCGGCAGGGTTATGCCTTCAGCGGAATAATCCGGCCAAAAAAGATCCTGCACATTGCCGCATAATATAATTGCACGGCGAACTGAGCATTGCGTAAAAAACTGTTCCTGCCACAGCGGAATGTTTTTTTTGTTGTCTTTCATACATTATCCTCCCGTTCTTCCGGCAATTCCAATGCGCTGCCGCCTATCATATCCGGGTTTTGCCATATTTTCCTGTCGGAAAAACTTATGCCGTAAATATCCATAAGACGGGGAATGACCTGTTCTATGTCATTTTTGCAGGAACTTCCCTCATATCCTTCAAAACTGTATTTCATTCTGCCTTTTGCGTCAATCATAAAAATAGCTTCTGCGCCGGAAAGGCGGCTGCCTGTTATTTTTAAATAACCGTCTTCCTCCTCTTCGGAAGTTATGGAAAACCCTGCATTTTCAATGCTTTCTTTTATTGCCTTGGCTGTTTCCCGCTGTACGGCCTCTTCCTCTGCTAAATTGCTGTACTGCTGCATTGTTTCATTTATTTTTGTTTCTGCCGCCTCACAGCTTATACGTCCTGCTTCAACATTTTCTTTAAGGGAATTTAGATTATCAATTAGTTTTTTTAGCTCTTCGCTTTCAGAAACGGCAGTCATTGCCTCTTTGTTTGCTTCAATCTGCTGTGAAACGCTTTCCTTTTTGCCGGATTCCATTCTTTTGCTTTTCCATGCGGCAGCTTTTTCCTGTGAAGTTTTAAGCAATGCGGCAAATTCATTTGAAAAAGACTGCTTTAACGCCGCATAGTTCTCTGATGTCTTTGAAAGGCTTTCATATTCTGACTGCAAAGCCATTGCATTGCTTTCCGCAAAATCAGCTGTTATAGGGTCTTTCATAATTTCAGCAATGGCACTTTGGACATAATCCATGAAAGCGATATGTTCTTCTTTAAGCATTGTGCGCCTTTTCTGTTCGGCAAGCTGCTGCTCTGCCCTCATTTTTGCCGCAGCATTGCGTTCCTGCTTAATTCGTTCGGCTTCTTCCCGCTGTTTTTTTCTTTCTGCTTCTATTCGCATACGGGCCTCATCGCGCTGCCTGCGCTGCTCTGCCCTGGCGGCAGCCTGTTCCTGCCGTCTTTTTTCATAATTCTTTTCCCGCAAAACTTTAGAGTATTGAAACATATCATATATATTTTTGCCAAGCATACGGGAAATTTTCATGGAGTTTTCCGGGTCAGCTTCCAAATCGGCAAAGGCCTGTTCCAAAGATTTACACGCCTGGCTGTACTCAGCAGGGATTAAATCCGCAAGCCCCCTTTCCTTCATTTCCCGAAGCTGTGCCTGATAGCGTTCAAGAAATGGCGTCGTTGTGTTCCGTATGCTGTTAAGGCGCGCGGCCCTGCGCATTTCCCTGCTTACTGAATAATTATTGCTTTCATACTGGCTCATATTTTACCTCCGCCGCGGCGCAATGATTTTAAACATTCTTCGGAACTTACCGCACTTATGTTTTCGCCTTTTGCCTTATTGGCAAGATTTATGTCATCCGTGACCAAAGCCATATTCTTTTTCCTATAACTCAATGCTACTGAAAGTATTAGATTGTCTTTAATGTTCCTGTCATAATCCTTGGAAAGAATCTGCGGGCAGCTTTCACTTATTGTTATGCCTTTTCCGGCTCTGGAATTTATTTCTCTTATTGCCGTTCTTGCATATTGTCCGTTCTTATTATCATTTTTAAGCCCGTCAAGTTCCTCAAGCACTGTTTTAGGCACTATCAATATATCCTTTTGTCCTGCAAATTCCAGTATTTCCGGATGATTGATAAGCGCACATGTATCAAAAATATAATGGCATTTTATTTCAGACAGTCCTTTTCTGACATTTTCAACGAAATTTATAATATCCGCACAGCCGTAAGCCATATTTAATACATTTTTGCATGCAATAAAAGATTTTTCCCAGCTGCTCAAAAGACTGCGCAAAATATCAAAATCTATGGAAGAATCCTTAAATCCGGCAAACTGCCTGACATCTTTTATATTAAACAGTTCGCATATTTTGAGGAAAATGTCCCTTAATGTAAATATATGCTCTACATAAGGAATAAAGGACAAAACCTCTTTATCTCTTTCGTCAATATCGCTTACATTCAAAATTTCTTCCGCAATGTCGCTGTTTATAGCAATGCCTGGAAGAATAAAAGAATTGGCCCTGCACCGTTTTACAAAGAAAATCAGGTCTTTGAGATTTCCCGGCACTAAAAGACAGTTTTTAGAAAATACTTTTAAAAACTTGCGCAATTTTATCTCCTGCCCTGCAATTTTATCTATTGCTGCGGCAAAAGAATCGGCATCAAATTTTTCATGGTTTTTAAGAACATTGCCTAATTTAGCAAAATCATTTTCAGCATATTGCATGGACAATGTCTGTTTGGACTGAACAAATAAGGCAGCTTCTTCAATGCCTGAAGGCTGAGCCTGTGCCAGATTCTTTTCAATCCGCGGCAAGAGAGCATTAAAAATATTCTTGTCTGCAACTCTGAAGCCTTTTACAAGTCCTGCAATTTCTGCAATTTTTTTGATGTCTGAATATAGGTTTTCCGGCACAATCGCGCTATAGATTTGCAGGATTTTGTTTTCCATTTTCCATTGAGACAGAATTTGTATGGAATCCTT
>CACZRG010000217.1 GCA_902783485.1 uncultured Elusimicrobium sp. | reverse complement strand
GCCCCTGAGGTTTTATCATTGTACGGAATACAATATCTTTTCCGTTTATATTCAGCGTGTGCTCAAGCTGCATTGTATTTTCCCAGATTTCATGCGTTTTCTCACCGGGAATATATAGGGCATTAAATTCCCGTCCGTCTTTGAGACGGCAGGAACGCAGTTCTGCTGTTTCTGTTTCCGCCTCAAGAAATGCAGCAAGTTCTTTCATCGCGGCATCATTTTCTTCCTTTGAGAGATTGTTCTCGGGAAAAATATAATTCACGCCGCTGTGAATTACAGTCACATCTCCGGTTCTGGTGAGAACTGCCTCTTTTAAATCTGCGGCTTTAAGACTGTTCAGATTGCCTAACAGAAAATTTGCTCCGTCTGTAAAAGACAGGCTTTCAAGTGCTTTGACAAGTGTTATTTTACCACTGTTTTCTGCATCTTTTCCGAGGTTTTCAAATGTATCGTTTATACAGTTTCCTAATCTGTATTCATTATCGTAATAATGCAGTGTAATGTCCTGGGCACAGGTGGAGGATAGTCCTGCTGCGCACATCAGGAGTGAAATAAAAATCTCTGATGACAGTTTATGTAAATGTTTCATATATATAATTCTATAATAATTCTGCCATTATGTGCTGAATTGCCATATTGTGTTAAATTTTACTCAATTTTTTATGCAAAATTAATATAAAATAACTTTTTTCATACGAGAAAACAGAAAAAAACTGTTTTTTGTCTGGTTACTGCATAGTTGAAAAATATTTCTATAATATATACAGAGGGATTATGCGTACTGTTAAATTTGAAAATATTTCTTTGCCCCGGCTTGCTTTTGGTTCAAGAAGACTGCCTCTTAATGAAGATGGCACAATAAATGTACCAATGGTTGAAGCAATGGTTGATTATGCCATGGAAAAGGGAGTCAACTATTTTAATACAGGATATACATTTCATCGGAAGAAATCGGAGAAAATTATTGCCAGTGCGCTTTCAAAATACCCAAGAGAATCATATTTTCTTGCAGATAGTTATCCTGGGTATTATGGAAAGGAAATAAGAGAACCTGAACAGATATTTGAAGAGCAGCTTGAAAAATGCGGTGTGAAATATTTTGATTTCTATCGTCTTCAGAATGTTTACGGACGGTCTTTTGAGGCATATTCTGATTTAAAATTAGGCATTGTTGATTATTTTGTGGAACAAAGAAAAAAGGGCCGCATAAAACATCTCGGCTTTTCCACGCATGGCTCACCTGCCATTGTTGAAAAGTTTCTTGATAAATTTGGCAGTGAAATGGAATTTGCCCAGATAGAAATGAATTATGCCTGCTGGGCTTTAAGGCAGGCCGAAAAGAAATATGAACTTTTTACATCAAGAAATCTGCCTATATTTATAATGGAGCCGATGCATGGAGGCAAACTTTCCCATCTGTCGCCGGAAGATGAATCCGTGCTGAAGTTTTGTGTCCCAGACAGAACACCACAGGAAATAAGTTTCCGCTGGATTGAATCATTCAAAAATGTAAAGATGATTATAAGTTCAATGTCCAGTTTTAATCAGCTGCAGCAGGAAGTAGCTTTATTTGAAAAAAAGGACAGGCTTTCTTCTTCTGAGATAAAAAATGTAGAAAAATTTGCCAGCCATCTTATAAAAGGCATAAGTTGTGATGAGTGCGGGTTTTGTATAGAAAACTGTCCATGTTCTTTTGATATACCAAGCATTATAGATCTGTACAATGATATTAAGTTCAGTTCTCTTAATAAGGCTGTTTCTGCTGCGATAATGCTGCATGACCGCTTTCCAGGAAATAATCTGCACAGGTGTTTTCATTGCGGAGTCTGCAGCCTTATGTGCTCCAGAAAGATAGACATTCCGAAAATTATAAAAGAAGTGAGTCATATGCTGGAGCATTATCCTGAACTGGAAGATATTATGAAATTGCGTAACGGTAGCAATGAGCCTGACGAGGACGTGGCTGTATAATAATTACTGCAATCTTCCAGCCTGAAATTAAAAAACGCAGAAGAAATTCTGCGTTTTTTATTGTATTTACAGCCTTTCCTTATTGATTTTTCAATGCCAGGTATTTTTAGGACCGGTTTTGCATCTTCCGGTTTATGCTTTCCACAGGCCGTGAAGATTGCACCAGGCATAAACAGCTTTTACCTTGTCGCTTTCACAGCACAGCCTGAAACATACTTCAGGCTTTTCGCCAGGCTCAAGTTTCTTGCGCTGATTGCCCTGTTCGCTCTGAATGGCAACCCATTCAATATAATGTTCCGGCAGCATCGGGTGTTCCGCTGAACCTATTTTCACATACACGGCATTTCCTTTCTGTTCCCATACCGGTATATGTTTCTCCCTGGAGGCTTCAACTGTTCCGGCTATTATTTCCTTCATCGGTTTCCCGCAGCATACAAGCGGGGATTTTGTGCCTTTTACTATTGCAACTATCTGGCCACAGAGTTCGCAGCGGTAAAATTTCATTTCCATAATTTTTTCTCCTGTTTTTTACTGTTTGATTTATTTGTCCCTGAAATACATTATGTTGCCACAGCTTTTCAGCGGGTTAATTTTACTTCGTAAGGGAAATTCAGGTGACTCCCTACTTTGCAGTGTTTTGCGAAAGCAAGAAGCGGGGCTTCAGATTCCGCAGGGAATGAAGCCGGCAGCAAAACTGTTATAACTGCGCTTTTTATATGGTCTCCTTCCATGTCGGGATCAAGGTTGAGTTTTATTCCTTCAGGACTTATGCCGTGTTTCCTCAGATAGAAAAACACGGAGGTCGCCGTACATGCCAGAAATGAGGAAAGGAACATTTCAAACGGGTTCGGAAATTTTCCGTCTCCGCCCATCTGCACAGGAACATCTGTGTTAAGTGTATATCCGTTTACGCTTATTTCCGTGCCAAGTTTGTTTCTGTTTACTGCGCTTATCATCTGATTCTCCTTGTGTATCGTGCTGTGGTCTGTAGGGTCCGGCAGAGATAATATAGCAGATAATTACATATTTCTGCAATAAAATGAGAGTTCGCAGCTTTTTTTCCGTGACAAAAACAAAATACGTATTTACAATAATATTGTATATGGCTGATCCGTTAACGCTGTAAAAATATATCTGAGTATTCCGGCGCCTGGTACTGATGCCGCCAGGGCCGTTATAATTAACATGAGGAGTGTAAAATGATTGAGATAAAAGGTGTTTATAATACGGCTAAATGTTTTTGCGATTCGCTCGAGGAAGCCGCCGCTACGCAGATAAAGACTGTCTGCGACCAGCCTTTCTTCAGGGATAGCAGAATACGGATTATGCCTGATGTTCATACAGGCATGGGCTGTACCATAGGTACTACAATGACGGTGACTGACAAAGTTGTTCCCGGCATGGTCGGCGTTGACATAGGCTGTGGCATGGAAACGGTAAAAATCGCAGAGAAAGAAATAGATTTTGAAAAGTTAGATTCTCTTATAAGGAAGGAGATTCCTTATGGCATGAATGTGCGCAAAATACATCACCCGCTTAATTATCAGATTAATGTGGAGGAACTGCGCTGCGGACCATATGTCAATCTGGCACGCGCCCGCCTGAGCATTGGTACACTCGGAGGCGGCAATCATTTTATAGAGGTGGACCGCGCTGAAAACGGTGATCTGTATATTGTTGTGCATTCCGGAAGCCGTCATCTGGGCACGGAGGTTGCTGAATACTATCAGAACCAGGGACGTTTTGCCTTGTGGCAGGGGGCTGATTACCAGATTGCTGAAATGATAAGACGTATGAAGGAAGAAGGCCGCGAAAGAGAAATACAGGGAGCCATACAGGAACTGCGGAAGGAGCACACTGTGGACATTCCGAAAGCACTGGCCTATGTTGAAGGAAGGCTGTTTGATGATTATATACATGATATGAGGCTTACGCAGTATTTCGCCATGTTAAACCGCAAAGCCATGACTGATGTAATAATAAACGGAATGGATTTTCACCCAGTGGAAGAGTTTACTACTATCCATAACTATATTGATACAGATAAGATGATTCTGCGCAAGGGAGCAGTTTCCGCTGAAAAAGGGGAAAAACTTCTTATTCCCATAAATATGCGTGACGGAAGCCTTATCTGTGTCGGCAGGGGAAATGATGACTGGAACTGTTCGGCGCCTCACGGAGCCGGCAGGCTTATGAGCCGTACTGCCGCGAAGCGCAATCTGTCCATGGAGGAATATGCTAATGAAATGAAAGGCATTTTCAGCTCATGTATATGTAAGGATACGCTGGACGAGGCCCCCATGGCTTATAAAAGCATGAATGATATTCTGAATCAGATAGGGCCGACTGCGGAAGTGATTGATATTATAAAACCTGTTTATAATTTCAAGGCTACTGAATAGAATATGTATTATGGAAGGAAAGCGGCAGTACTCCGCATGGCGGAACGCTGCCGCTTTCCGGCCTGCTGTGAAGGGCAGAAATCCATGAATCTATTATGCTTGCAAAATATATTCAGGAAATGTTATAATATTTTTATAACCTGATTGCGGGCGTGGTTCAATGGTAGAACGTGACCTTGCCAAGGTTAAGACGAGGGTTCGATTCCCTTCGCCCGCTCCACAAAATACAG
>CACZRG010000216.1 GCA_902783485.1 uncultured Elusimicrobium sp. | reverse complement strand
TCGCCGTAAGCAGAATTCATATTTTAGAAGAACTTAAACGTTATGACGAAGCGCTGGACATTTGCAAAGAATACCTGAAAAATCAGGATAACAGCCCGGGAAGGCACTGTGACGGAACAGATGACATGAGGGAAGAGGCAGAATTCCTAAAAATATCTCTTCTTGATGAACTGGGCAGAAAAGAAGAAATGATTGCCAGCATGAAGGAATTTATGGAAAAAACCAGAAACAACCGGCATAAAGTAAACCTTATGCTTGATCTTGCATATATCTATCTTGAAACAGGAATGACTGATGACGCGACAAAACTTCTGCCAGAACTTGAAAAAGGGAATTTTCATCCGCTCTTATACGAGAAACTGGCCGCAGCGGCAACAGCAATAAGGGTAGCAATGCTTGCCAGAGACGGCAGAGAAGAACAGGCCATGAACATTGTAGCGGAATCATACCTTAAGGAAAAACGCTTTACAAATTATGCCATGATTTACGAAGCCCTTAACAGAAGCGGCCTTTTAAACAAAATGATTGAATCTGCTGCTCCCTCACATACGGAAATGCCAGATTTTCTGCTGCAAATGGCTAAGGAATTGGATTATAATGACCGCACGGCAAAAGCCATAGACCTGCTTAACAGGACACTTGCCAAATGGCCTGGCAACAGAAATGCCATTGAATTAAAAGAAAAAATTGAACAGGACAAAATCTGAATATGAATATTTTTGACAACATGCTGTCAAAATAATGATGTAATATGGTATTATATCCAAAACAAGGAGATTCTTTATGAGGCAGACAGGAAAAGACTACGGAGCAATCAGCATAAAATACGGCAAGAATCAGAAAAACGACGGCAAGAATAAGAAAACCATTCAAAGGGTTCATCGTATTCTGACTGTTTTCAGCATACTAATAGCAAACAGGCATGAGGTATCGCTGCAGGATATTCTTAACAGGCTTAAGGAGACAAGCCCCGAATACAATGTGTCAATGCGCAGCCTTCGCAGGGATATAGAAGTACTAATGCAATGCGGCTACGATAACAATATAACACAAAGAAGAGGAATGATTTTTTTTGAATTCTACGAGAACAGGGAAGAAAAAAACGCAAAATATGCCATGAAGGAAATTTCGCATAACGATGCCGTAAAAAGCAAGGATTCCTATCTGCGCGAGCTTAATGACGGCCTTATAAAATTTTATGACAGCGGAATGCACAACATGGTTCTGGAACACAAGATTGACGATCTTATTGAAAAAAGACAGTTTCCACAGGCACTTGAACTTGTCAGAACATTAAGGAAGGATTCCCCCGCCAATGTAGAACTTGCCTCAAAGGAACTTGAACTTTCATGCAGGCTTGGCGAATACGAAAAAGCAGAAGAAGTATGCCGGCATATCATAGATATATGCGCGAATGATTACAAGACTGCGGGCATGAGAGCTATAAGCGACATGATAGGCTATATAATCAAGGCAATAGAGCTGATAGACCTGGCAGACTCCGAATACAAGGCCAGCGAATTTTTCACTTCGGTTTTTAACTATGCTGAAAAATATACATATTTAACAAGGGAATTTATTCTTTCCAGAGGTTTATCCCTTGAAAAAATGGAAAAATATGAAGAAGCCATTGAACTTTATTCGTCTTATGGCGGCAATGATGGATTATTTACTTCAAAAAAAGCCAGGCTGTTAAAGTCTCTTGGAAGAAACAAAGAATATGCGGCCTTATGCAATCTGCCAGAAAACAGAATGAATATTGCCCTTGAGAAAATAAAAGAACTCACAAATGAAGGCAGATTTGACGAGGCTATGGAAGAATGTGATAAAATTATCAACTTGAATGAAAATGAAATAGCAAAAAATTACAAGTTTTCATTTATCAACATAAAGATTAACGCAAAAAGAATCAAGGCCAGAATGCTTGCCGATTTGGAACGATATGAGGAGCTTGTAGATTTTCTCAAAAATAACTTTAATAAAAAAGACAACTATGGATTGGATTTCAGCGTAAGTATGGAAATCCTGCTACATTTGCCTTTTGCAAAAAATCCGGAAAAGGCTCTTGAATTTTTCTCAAGGCCTGAAAACAAGGAAATGTTTGCCGCAAGCAGAATCAGGCTTCTGTCCAAAACAGGCCGCAATGAGGAGGCCATTGCCGAATGTGACAAAATCCTTTCCGGCGAACTGAAAGATTCCACTGCGGATTTCTTCAGAAAGGAAAAAGAATCCCTGCTTAAAATAAATGGGGACAATGAGAAACTGCTCGCAGTAAAACAGGAAAAAATGGATAAAAGCAACCTGTACAGGGAAAAATTCCAGAAAGCACTGGATTATGCAGAAGAGCTTATTGAAACAGACAATCTGGAACAGGCCACTGCCATTATTGAAAAGGCGGAAAAACAGCTTAAGCAATTCTATAACATATCTGAAAAAACAACGGGGTATCATTATTTTTATGACCTGA
>CACZRG010000215.1 GCA_902783485.1 uncultured Elusimicrobium sp. | reverse complement strand
GAGGAATGTGTATGAACCAGATCCGGCTTTATATCTTTAAGCCGCGAGGCAAGCGCGAAAAGGGCTTTCAGGTCATAAAACGGATTTATGCTGCGGCGTAGTTCAGGAATAACGTTTACGGCAATATCCTCCGGGATATTTTCCATTGTGCCGCCGGGACCGGCAAGAAGCGAAACATCAAAGCGCGCGGGATCAAGATGCGATGCCGTGTACAGTGTATTGAACTGCGCTCCGCCAAAATCCAGTCTTGTGACAATATGGGCTATCTTATATTTCTTCATTTGTAATATTAACAGGGGTACGGTACAATACCTTTATTCTTCATCAGTGTCCTGAATTTTTTCAGGTTCAGACGGGCTTAAAATAGTTCCAGGGAAATATTTTTCCAGTATTGTGCGGTAATCTGCGTTCTTTTTAAAGGCCATGCCCTCCGCACCGCGGAGACAGAAAGGAGCGTCTCCACCCTGTCCGGCTGAAACGGTACCACTGCCTCTTACAATAAAATAAACTGGTTTTCCGCCTTTCATGACAGGACGCACCGAAAAAAGCATGGAACGCAGTGTACCCGCTGCCAGCAGCATTGATATTTCCTTTTCCCCGTTGAAATCAGCGTATCCTTTGGAACCATATGCGCGCAGTTCAATTACCCTTCCCTTTTCATCGCGTTTTAGTGGAACAAGGGTTTTCAGTGCACCTATTCTGCTCTTTCTGTTTGCACGGGCTTCTATCCATGACGGATCCAGTACAAGAGTCCAGTTAAGATCCACATATTCAAGCCGGCTTTCAGGAATACACAGGATATTCCCGTCAGGTCCTGTTATAAAAGATGAATAAAGGGAGAATGGAGAAGCAGGATTTGTTCTGTTTTCAGTTTCTTCAGCACAGATATTTACCGTACCTCCACAGGCCTGAATCCATGATACCGGAACCAGTCCGCCTGAATCTGTTGAAACAAGAACCTGCCTCATTGTCGAACGTACCGCCTCAGTGGCAAGCATATTTTCAGTCTGAAGCCCGGAAAATTCAATACAATGTGAAGAATCACACATCTCCGCCTCGCCGTCATTATGACGCGGGTGTCCGGCAAGATATCTTATTTTTGTTCTTACAGCTACTGCTGCTGATTTGGAAAATTCAAGTTCATTTGAACGGCGTATAAGCGAAGCCGTAATAGGACATGTAATACTTTCCTCGTCTATAACCGTAATAAGTCTGATTCCGGATTCGTCATGGATAATACGCAGTCCTCCTCCGGCTTCCCTGTCCCCGCGGTTTATTCCATGTGGATTTCCGGCAAAAACAGGGTCTTTTATAAGAATGACAGCTCCAGCGCTACGGCATGTGATTGTGATATTGCTATATGTGGAACGGGTGGAAGAGCCGAGACTGTCATGAATCTCCAGCATATTTTCCCTGGTATCATAAATAATTTTCCACGGAGTAAATTTTTTGCCAGTCATCAGGGGCCCCAGCCTGTCATCCACGATATCAAAATCAGAGTTCGCCATGAATGAAAATTCTGTTATTCCGGCCTGTTTTCCCTCCGCATCAGCATAAAGAGCAACCTTTACATCAGCCCCGCCGTGAATTTTTCTTAACTCTGTATGCACTGGCCAGTTCATTCTCTGCCAGAACATGAGATTATCAGACCCGTCCTTTACTTTTTTTGCGAGTTTCTTAAGTTTTTTATCGTATCTTTTTTCGTCTGGATCCATTTCCTGAAGAGTACGCCACGCCTGCCACGCCGGGGTATACTCTTTCTTTTTTTCACTAATCTCCGCGAAATCAGCTTCAGCCTGATAACCATGACTGTCATACTGCAGACTGCTGCCTGTAAAAAAGGAAGCCTTGTCATAATCCTTTTTTCTCATAAGCCAGCGGCCTATAAGCTGCGATGAAGCGGAAAGCAGATATGGATAGCCTTTATATACTGAAACGATTGTTTCAAGAGCCTTGTCTGTTCTGTTTCTACCAGCTTCCGCCAGTGCGATGGCAAAATCCGCCTGGCTTAAAAGGGACTGACTGGCTGTAAATGCTTTCGCTCTGGCAAAGGCTTTTACAGCTTCATCAATACGGTTAAGCGAAACAAGCAGCCAGCCTTTCTCGAATTGATAAAAAAAGGAATGTTCCTGAAAACCGGCACTTTCAAGCACAGCAAGTGCTTCAGTGCTGCGGCCTTCCTCAGCCAGAAGCGTTGCAAGGTCATACCCGGCGTTAATACGTTCTTCAGAAGAAGCTGATTCCTTAAATAATTTCTCAAGGACAGTTTCACCGGCAGCCCTTTCACCGGAATTTATTTTCTCAAGAGCATTTTCATAAATGCCTGAATGTACCGGGAGAATACTGACAAAACAAAAAAAAGATAAAAAGAATAAGGAAAATATTATTTTCATCGTATATTAATTTACAAATTATGGCGGAAAACGTTCAACCTGTGCCGGAATCACCCTACCACGGTGCCTGATACTTTATTTGTTCTGTTTTCCAGATGTTCCGCTATTTACATTGTATGGGAAAATGGTATAATATTTATGTTGTTCTGGTAATTTTGTATTTAACGATACCAGGGTGACAATTCCGGTTGTAAAGATTTATCTTGACAGCGACGGAAAAAGTTAACTACAATATAGATACGGGCTATTAGCTCAATGGTAGAGCAGGCGCCTCTTAAGCGCAAGGTTACAGGTTCGAGTCCTGTATAGCCCATTTAAATGTTCCCCGTTATAGAGACGGGGATTTTTTTGTTTAAGCCTATCTTTCCAATAAGAGAAAATCCCTGCTTTTTCATCACCTATAGTCTGAAAGCGTTTTATCTCTTGCCCAGAATAATT
>CACZRG010000214.1 GCA_902783485.1 uncultured Elusimicrobium sp. | reverse complement strand
TTATTATTTCCCTTGTCACAATGCCTGTTTTCGCCGATAAGGAGGTGGAGGTACTTCTTCTCATTCCTGATGAAGACACAGTGGCTTCTGCCAGGTTCAGTGATGAACTGGAAAAGGGAGGTGCGAGAATACTTGAAATATATTCGCCGAATATTTTCCGTGGTTATATTCACGCCGAACTGGAAAGTATGCTTAAAAAGAAATACGGAGCCAAAATATACCGTGAGAGAGTCGGATATATGGAGGATTTTGCACAGTACGGCGATAAAGGCATGCTTGCCGCAGCCAAATGGAACAAGCATGTGCAGGAGGAGCCTGACGACGCACCTCTGATAATAAACATGACGGTGCGCAAATCCGGGCATAAGGGCAGATATCTGAAATTATGCTGGAATCATGTGCCTGATGCGCTGGCGTATCGTATTCAGACCAGCCATAACAGTGATTTTTCCAGAATATCTTTTAATACCGTGGTGAAAAAGAACTGTTATTCAATCACACCCATGTTCTGGCCGGACGGTGTACATTACTGGCGTGTAGCTCCGTCTTTCAAAACCGTAAGAAAAGGCGTACTTTCTGACGGAGCTTTCTCTCAGCCTTCAACTTTCGCAGTGTCAAAAAAAAGCAGACCTGCGGGAGATAAAAAACTTCCGGCACCTGTTCTGCCGGAGACAGGAACGGTTGGCCGCAGGCTGGAATGGGGGCCTGGGTCGCAGCCATACTACCGTCTGCAGGTTTCAGAAGTTAATGATTTCAATATGCCTCTTGCCGATGTGTTTACCGATACCTGCTCATACAGAACTTCCGAGCTTCAGCTGAAAAAGGGCGGTAATTATTATTACCGCGTAATGTATTCGGATGGAAACAATATAAGCGCATGGTCTGCTCCCTCTTCTTTCAATTATATGCCAGGCAGCAGGCAAAAGGCGCGTAAAAGAAAATAATATATAATATTAATAATGAAAATATCATCGATTTTTATTTTTATATTTTTAATAATTTCCGGAACGCAGGCTTTCGCAGGAGGAATAAATCCCGCGTACCTGAACTGGCTTCAGGAGAAGCAGAAAACTGCCGGTACTGTTTCAGCAGAACCGGAATCTGGTAACAGCTCTGCGAAAGGCGGAAAATCAAAACTGTCGGCTTCTTCAGACCGCAGAAGAGGTCTTATTCCGAGTGTTATAGATAAGAGTAAAATAAAGGGTGTTTTCAGACCGGAAACAAATTCTTCCACTGGTTTGAAGAAAACACCGGCTGCTCTTCAGTTAGGTGCGTTGCCAGATAGTTACGATCTGAGAACTAATCATAGTCCAAGTTATCTTTCAGATATCAGAGATCAGAATCCATATGGAAACTGCTGGACATATGCTACGTATGCCTCGCTTGAAGCGAATCTCCGGAAGGATAAAGGTGAAAATAATGATTTCAATGAGTATCATATGTCCACAACTCATGGTTTCAACTGGGGAATTAATGAGGGAGGCAACTCCGATATGGCTGCGGCTTTCCTCTCGAACTGGAAAGGACCGGTTGATGAAAGCACAAGCGGGCCTGTAAAAAAGCATCTCCAAAATATGTATTCCCTGCCGGTACTTTCTACTGCCGCATACGGTCAGGGAGCCTTTGCAGACCAGACATATATAGAAAATATAAAAAGAGCGCTAATTACATATGGGCCTGTTTTTATCGGAATTTCCGCACAGGACAGGTTCGCAGACCCGACTTTTACTTATTTCTACGCGAATGACTGTAATGTGCCGCTTAATGCTCCTGTTGAAGGGGCAACATGTACAACAGATGGTCACGCAGTGGCAATTATTGGCTGGAATGACAATATTTCCACTTCAAGCTTCGCTGGAACCGGGCATACACCAGCGCACCCTGGTGCTTTCATAGTGCGTAACAGCTGGGGAACCGGCGTAGGAGAAAGTGGATATTTTTATATGTCGTACGACGACACTTCCATAGGCATGGAGCAGGCTGTGTTTGATACTCCGGAAGATACGGATAATTATAAAACAATTTATTCGTATGACGATTTTGGCAATACTTATGTAATCGGTTGTACAGATATTGCCGGTCCGGTTAACTGTACGGGAAACCAGAAGTATACGGCGTGGGCGGCAAATATTTTTACGGCAGAGGCAAACGGATTTATCAAAGCTGTATCTTTTTATACAACAAATCAGAATGCTGATTATGAATTGTATCTTTCCACAGTATCGCGCGTAAATATGCTGAGAGAGGGATACAGGGTTTTAATATCCTCAGGACGCATGAACAATGCCGGTTATCATACTATCAGGGTTCCGGAATCTATGGCCAGAAAATTCCGTGTCAGGACAGGCTCTGATTTTGCGGCTGTAATCAGGATTCAGAATGGACAGCAGGATGAGAATCCTCTTGCTGTGGAATATCCGGTATCTGGTTATTCCATGGGCGCGTATGCGGGGACAGGACAGAGTTATTACAGTCCTGATGGTGTCGGCTGGCAGGATCTTACAAGCTATAAACATGACTATTATAACGCAGATCACTCAGACTCGAATTTCCCTATAAAGGTTTTTGTTGATGATGATAACACCGGGCCGGTGTGGACCGATCCGTATGTATGGGACGGTACCGGTGCAGATATATCCGTAACAGAGAATGACACGGTTTTAAGCGCCAACTGGTCCGAAGCACATGAGGAAGAAGAAACTGAATTTGGCGGTTATATGTATGCCATAGGTACTGCGCAGGGACTTACTGATGTTGTTCCATGGACAGATAACGGTGTCAAACGAAGTACTACTGTATCCAATCTGCCTCTTGTATTCGGACAGACATATTACTTTGGCGTAAAGGCATACAATGAGTTCGGAACTGAATCAGAGGCCATATGGTCAGACGGCCAGCGTCTGTGGTACAAGCGCCCGCATCCGGTTGACTATGTTGCTGACGGACTCTACGGGTATGAACACGATGATATTGAATATATAGGCAGCACCTCTACCATGAAACTTACTGCGCACTGGCCGGTTAGTGATGTAGTAGATCCGGAAAGCGAGATTGAAGCGGAGCATTATCTTTATGCCATAGGAACCTCGCGTGGAGGAACAGATATTCAGGGATGGCAGAAAGTTGTTTCAACTGAAGCGTCATCAGGAATTTTCAGAAGAAGTGATCCCCGTGGTACTGGCATTTACTTTGCTCTTGAGGATGGTAAGACATATTATTATACAGTGGTTGCCGTGAGTACAAATGGAAAACACTCACTGCCTACGATGTCAGACGGACAGACTGTTGATATTACGGATCCTGAAATTGACTATATAGTTATGGAAAGTTCCGTCACATTCGGGCCTGTAAGCGGTTATTTCAATATGAATGTGCCGTATGAGCGCCTTAATTCTACACCTGTATTCAAACTTATTGACCATGCTGGAACTCCAATAGAAATGACACTTTCCAGGGGAGGACCGCAGAGATGGGAATTTGATGGCGTTATACCTGAGACCGCTGCCCTTGGTCAGGCTGGTTTCCAGTTTCAGGCATGGACAAAAGCCGGTCACTATGGACAGAAGATTCCGCAGGACTCGGTGTTCTACATAGTTAAATACACGGGCGATGATCATTCCGAACCGTTATGGCCTTCCGGTGCCAAGGTAAGGGATGGGTTAAGCAGAATTGATTCAGAAAGCACATCATCCAATTCTTCCCTTAGTGCCAACTGGGACGAGGCATATGATTATGAATCAGGAATTGATCATTATGAATACCGCATAGGAACTTCACAGTATGATTATGATGTGCGTGACTGGACTTCAACCGGAAAGCAGAACTATGTTACCGCAGAAGGGCTTTCTCTGTCATACGGAACAACATATTATTTCACCATAAGGGCTGTAAACAGGGTTGACCTCGTATCTTCTGAAATTGCCTCCAATGGGCAGTGGGTGGACGAGAGCAAGCCTGGCATAATTCCGGTTGTATACTGTTCTGAAAACTATGATCAGCCGGAATATATAAATAAAACCAGCAGTTTTACAGCGCATTGGGCCGTAAGCGATCAGAGCGTAGGACCGGACCGTGTTGCGCAGGGATATGATTATATTCTCGGTACAACTTCTGGAGGAGATGAAATTACAGGCCCGTGGGAAAATCATAGGACACAGAACACAAATGCCATTCTTTACGGTCTTAATCTTAAGGAAGAAACTGATTACTATTTTTCAGTAAGGGCATACCGTAATCATGGCACACCAGGCGCACCTGATTACCGTTATTCCGACGTTGCCACCTGCAAGGTAACTGTAGACACAACTCCACCGAATATTGCCATTATCACACGGGTTACAGATCCGCAGGATGCCGGTTCGCCAATAAGCGGTACTCTGCGTCTTAATGAGCCGGCGGATAGGCTTTCCGGTGTGCCGGAACTTTATTTTTCTGTTGGCGAAAGCGTCGTAAGACATCTGCTTAATCTGGAACTTGACAGTGATGGTGGAGGCCGTATATGGAATTTCTCCGGCTATGTTGATTCTACCGAAGAAATGAGAGGCAGTGCCTCTTTTGGTTTCCTTGCTGTTGATAAAGCTGGAAACACGGGAACCACAATAAACAATGGCGGTACATTTACCATCAATGCGTTAAGACAGAACGCTTCTTCCGACCTTGTATTCAGGAATGACGATGGATGTGCGGTCTCTGTCCCTGCCGGAACAGTAGACGGGGATATAAGAGTAACCATCACGCCTGTAAATAAGGATACTAATCACGAAATGCAGATGGCGGATATTCATTCGGACAGCATCGGGCTCAGAACTGTGCATCTGCCACGTGATTTTAAGGCATATGACGGAGGAGATAATCTTATTCCATCATTCTCCAAAGACCTGACTATTACTTTCCCGTATCCTGACGAGGATAATGATGGCAGAACAGATGGTGATTATCTTGATGTTAACACATTGTTCATTCATCATCTTTCAAATGAAAGGTGGGTTCCTCTTGCTAATTCCGTTATTGACAGAAATACTAAAACTGTTTCAGCGAAAGTGGGACATTTCTCAATATATTCTCTGCGCAGCATAAATGGCGGAAGGCTTTCATTTAATGTGGCTCCCTCACCGAATCCGTGCCATTTCACAAGAAACAATATTACCTTCAGAGGTATACCAGCTGCCGCACAGGGAATAAAGGTATATATTTATAATACCGCAGGCGAGCTTGTGCGCGACCTTCCACAGGATTCAATTGTGTGGGACGGACGCACCAAAAACGGCTCGATGGCCGCTTCAGGCGTGTACATATATCTCATAAAAACCTCTACACATGGCAAGGCAAGAGGAAAATTCTACGCTATATGGTGACCGGTATGAAAAAAATATTGCTTTGTTTTATACTGATAGTTTCAGCCACAATGCAGGTAAGGGCTGATACCGGCACAGCCGCGCTTTCTTATCTTAAAACGGATAGCGGTGGCAGAGCTGCGGCTTTGGGTGGAGCATATACGGCACTTGGAGATGATTCATTCAGCATATTTTATAACCCGGCTGGGACTGTT
>CACZRG010000213.1 GCA_902783485.1 uncultured Elusimicrobium sp. | reverse complement strand
GAGATTTTACGCGTGCCGGAAGCAATCCTTTCAGCGGTTTCGGCAGCTCAGGCAATCCCTTCGGCGGATTTTCCAGCTCCACAACACAGCAGTCACTGGACGCACATACTGACCTGAATGTAACCGTAACAGATATTTTCAAATCGGAAACAAAAACATTTTCCTTCTCATACAATACCGGCAGAAAAACTCATACGGAAGAAAAAAAAGTAAAACTTCCACCCGGACTGCATGATGGAAGCACTGTAAGACTCAAAGGCGAAGGAATTAAATCCGGCAGCAGCGTAGGAGATCTTTACATAAAGATACATATTATTCCTGATGACACATTCAGGATAAAAGACGATACACTTGAAGTGCGTGTAAATATTCTTCCATGGGACGCAGCCTTAGGCGGACAGATTACAGTTCCTCTTCCTGACGGACAGGTAAAAGTTAAAATTCCACCTAACTCACCGTCCGGAAGACGTTTCCGCATTGCAGGCAAGGGACTGCCACTGAAAAACGGACGGGGAGATGTCTACGCTGTAATAAACCTTGCCCTGCCGGACCACCTGACGGAAGAGCAGTTAAGACTTTTCAGAAAACTGAAGGAAATATCCTGATACCTGAAATACTTCCCGTTATGTCACGCATTTTCCAACATTCTTTCTGCAGAGGCGTGACGGACAAAAAAACCTCCGCCTGAGCGGAGGTTTTTTCTATATCGCAGTTTTTTGAAAAACTCAGAATTTCACACTCTGAATTTTTTTCTTAAGTTCCTTATTCGTTTTTGGGTTCACTTTAATATTTTCTGAAGAGACACCCTTGCTGCCTGTAAGGCGCTTAAACTGACCGTCGCCGCGGACATAGAAGATTTCCTTGGACTGATCATCTTTAAGAATGGTGTGTATTTTATATCTCAGCTGAACCTGCATGGCTGCGATAGGGTTTTCACTTGTACCGACATTTGCTATTGTCAGATCAGGAACCTCGGCTGTCATGTCTACATTATAACCCCATGCGGTATTCACTTTTATAGGTTCAACAGTAACACCTGTAAGGTATTTTCCTATGCCATTGTAATTTCCACCATAGGTATAGTGAACCTGATATTCCACATCTACAACTTTAATGCCATAAAGATTCTTGCAGTAAAAGCCATAGCGTTTTGTTACGGGAGCCTTCCAGCCCTGCAGCTGTGTCCAGTGCTCAATGCCGTAAGGAACAGCGTTCGCATAGTTTACATTGATATTTACAACGGGCTGGTTCTTGGCTATGATAGTAAACACCTTGTCCACAAGGTTGACAATCTGATCAAGAAGAGCAATCACCGCGCTTGAATTCTGCACACCCTGCTGGAACTGCATTGATGCGGAATCCTGTCCGGCCTGCATCATAGGCAGTGTCGGAACACTGGGAACTGAAGGCAGAGTAGGCACACTGGGCACTGATGGACCGGACGGAGCCTGGGGCAGCTGATCAGGAGCGGGGATTGTCGCCGGAGCCTGTCCGTTTCCTGTAGGACCGCCGTCTCCTCTGCGGAATATACGGTCAAAACGTTCATTTACAACCGGCTCAAGTTCTACAAGTTCAATAGAATTTGTATCTATGGTGAGATGCCTCTCATCAATTTTCTTGTCCTGGGCCGAAGCTGTAACAGGAAGAGCCGCGAGTATTGTAATAAGAGCCAATGTTTTCTTCATATTTTCTCCTGTTTTTTCATATAGAAAAAATAGTTACAGTTAAAGTATACATGAATAAAATGTGTTTATGCAACATTCATTTGTCCCATAAAATAATAGGTCTTTAGGGCATAAAAAAGCTCTCTGTATTTTAAACAGAGAGCTTTTTACTGTACTGTATTATGGAATTATGAACTTCTTAACCGTATTTTCAGAACTTCACATTCTGTATTTTTTTCTGCAGATCCTTGTTCGGCACTGTGTTCAGCTTTATAGGGGCAACAGATTTCGTACCGGTAAGGTGTTTGAATCCGCCATCACCACGTACATAGAATATTGCTTTCTGCTGAACATCGCTCATAATACTGTGAACCTTATATCTCAGCTGAACCTGCATGGCTGCAATCGGATCTTCAGAGGTGCCTACATTTGTTATTGTGGAATCAGGAACTTCAGCAACCATATCCACATTCCAGCCCCACATTGTATCAACTTTTGTAGGCTCTACGGTAACACCGGTAAGATATTTTCCTTTGCCGTTATAGTTTCCGCCATAGGTGTAATGAACCTGGAATTCAATCTTTACAACCTTCATTCCGTAAAGGTTCTTGTAATTGATTGCATAGCGTTTTATTGCCGGAGCTTTCCAGCCCTGAAGCTGCGTCCAGTGGGAAATGCCATAGGGAACAGCATTAGCGTAATTTACATTGATGTCAACCACCGGCTGGCCTTTGGCAATAATGGTGAATACCTTGTCAACAAGGTTCACTATCTGATCCAGAAGCGCTACCACCGCACTGGCATTGGAAACATCCTGCTGAAACTGCATTGATGCGGAATCCTGTCCAACCTGTACAGTAGGCAGTGTAGGAACAGTGGGAACTGAAGGAATAGTCGGTATACTAGGTACTGAAGGGCCGGACGGAGCCTGAGGAAGCTGATCAGGAGCGGGTATTGTCGCCGGAGCCTGTACGTTTCCTGTAGGACCGCCATCTCCTCTGCGGAATATACGGTCATAACCTTCATTCACAACCGGCTCAAGCTCCTCAACCTCTATTGAGTTCATATCAAGGGTATACTGTTTCGGATCCACCTTGCTGTCACCGGCGGAAGCCACAACAGGAAGAGCTGCGAGAGCTGCAATAAGCATAAAAGTTTTTTTCATCGTTTCCTCCCGGAAAATTTCTCTAATAGTATTATACATCTGCATATGCATCTATGCAAATGACTTTTGCCCCGATAAAACATAGGACTTTAGGGAAAAAAAGACCGGATTTTAATCCGGTCTTTTTCCTTGTATTACAGTTTTATGAATTTTCAGAACTTCACATTCTTAATCTGCTTCTGTACTTTCTCAATATTTCTCTGTGCAGCCGCACTTCTTACCGGGGTAAGATTCTTCACAAGTCCGTCACCCTGAACATAGAACATCACTTTTTCCTGAACGTCGCTGACTATTGTGTGAATCTTATATTTCAGCTGAACCTGCATCCCTGCCACCGGATTTTCAGATGTGCCCACATTAACTATTGTTGAATCAGGCACTTCAGCGGTCATATCAACATTATAACCCCAGGCAGTACTTACTTTTATCGGCTCCACTGTTACACCAGTAAGAAACTTTCCGACACCTTTGTAATTACCACCATATGTGTAATGAAGCTGATAGACAATATCAACAACCTTGGCGCCGTATGGATTCTTGTATGTAAGCTGATAACGCTTTACAGCAGGTGTTTTCCAGCCCTGAAGCTGTGTCCAGTGCGAAATGCCATAGGGAACAGCGTTGGCATAGTTCACGTTAATGTCAACAACAGGCTGATTCTTGGCTATAAGGGTAAATACCTTATCAACAAGGTTTACAATCTGATCTATAAGGCCTACTACCTGACTGGCCTCGCCTACATGCTGTCCGAATGTTGGCTGCCCATTTGGACCTCCGACAGGTGGTGGCGGAAGTGTAGGTACGGAAGGTATTGTAGGAATACTTGGAATAGTCGGAACAGAAGGAACGGAAGGTCCCGGCTGACCGTGGTGAGTGCCTACAGCATGACCACCCTGCTGGCCATTGTTTCCGGCCGGTGGCATAACCTGGGGATCCACCATCTCATCATCACCATCAGGCTCCCCTCTTGTTACTCTTCCGGGAACAGGCAGTTCCTGTATTACAAGAGAGTTTCTGTCTATGGTAAGCTGCTTTTTGTCAACCTGCTCTCCTGCAAAAGCAGCAGATGAGGAAATCAGAACAAGTGCAAGAGCCGGAATTATGTTTTTCATAATATTTCTCTCCTTTATTTAAAACACCTTTGACGGATCCTTTTTCAAGCCAGCCGGCAGTGATTTGGCGGGCAGGGCCACGGCTTTGGAATCCTTGCCTACGGACGGAGCCTGAACAGGCACTGAAACCACAGGAACAGCATTTTCCACAACTGCCGGATCTGATACGGAACGTGATTTAAAAGGATCGGCAACCTGCTGATACCTTCCGTCACCAGCTATAAAATATACGGCTGTGGACTGGGAATCTTTTATTATAGTACTGATTCTCCACTGAAGCACAAGGCGCAGTGCTGCCACCGGATTATCATGTGTTCCCATATTAACTACAGTGGAATCAGGAACAGAGGCATTCATATAGAAACTGTAGCCTACCATTGTATCGACATTTTCCGGTATCACGGTAACGCCTGTAAGATAGCGTCCTTTGCCGTTATAATTTCCACCGTACTGGAAAGACACACGGTATGTTACCTCTACTGTTTTTATGCCATAAAGATTTTTGCAGTAGAAACTGTAGCGGTAACTGCGTGGTTTGCTCCAGCCCTGAAGCTGTGAGGCTTTCATATTATATGGTAAAGCTGTAGCATAAAGGGAATTAACATTTGATACAGGCTTGCTGTCATCAACAATCTGCCACACTTTTTTTGCTATGTTTATTATATTGTTCAACAGATCTATAACCTGATTAGCCTGCTGTATCCCCTGATTAAAATGATCTATCTGCTGATTGATTTCATTGGCAGTCTGATTGTACTGCCCGGCCATCTGATTATACTGGTCCACTACCGATGACTGTTTTGAAGCATCCCACGGTTCGTTAACGCCACGAACCAGAGGCTGATCCTCAACTTCTCCCAAGTAATTTATCTCGACAGAGTTTGGATCAATCTCATAAAATTTCGGATTATTCTGAAGCTCCTCTATCTGTGACTTTGCGGGAGTCTGCGCGAAAACCGGGGCAGCCGATGGCATAATCAGCGCGGACGAAACAAGCAGAGATAAGATTTTTTTATTCATCATATTAAAATCCTTAAAAAAGGCGTCCAATACTGCCTTTTATCATTATTTTACAAGACTATATATGTTTTTGCAACATTCCGCAGTCCCATTCTTTTATGGGACTTTAGACCCAATAAAAACAGCCCCCCTCAAAAAAGGGAGGCTGTCTTCACCGCAGACCAAAGTCTGCTTATTTTCTGTCAGCAAGAGCCGCGTACAGCGATCTCTTGTATTCATACTCTTTGTCAGCCTTTGCAAGCAGTTCCTTCGCTTTTGCGGGATCAAGCTTGTTAAGCTGTTTGAAGCGGTTTTCGCCAGCCATGTACTCTTCAAGAGTTGTCTTGCCATCCGGTTTGCTGTCAATGACAAGAGGATTCTTTCCCTGCTCTTTCAGGGCCGGATTGTAGCGGTACAGTATCCAGCGTCCGCAGTTCACAGCTTTCTTCTGCTCATCAAGGCCATTCACCATATTGATTCCATGGTTGATGCAGTGCGCATAGGCGATGATAAGTGACGGACCGTCAAAGGCTTCAGCTTCGGCAATGGCTTTTACAGCCTGCTGCTGATTGGCACCCATAGCTATCTGGGCAACATATATATTGCCGTAGGTCATGGCCATCATGCCAAGATCTTTCTTGGGCAGAACCTTTCCGGAAGCAGCGAATTTGGCAACAGCTCCCATAGGAGTTGACTTGGACATCTGTCCGCCGGTGTTTGAATACACTTCTGTATCCAGAACCATCACGCGTACCTTTCTGTTGGTGGCAAGCACGTGGTCAAGACCGCCGTAACCTATATCGTATGCCCAGCCGTCACCGCCTAATATCCACACTGATTTCTTTACAAGGTGGTCAGCGAGGCTTAACATATGTTCCGCACCGCTCTTTCCCTTGAGGAGTTCCTTAAGCTGAGCCACTCTGGCGCGCTGTTCTTCAACTTCTGCAGCCGTATCCTGCTTTGCGTTAAGAATTGCATCAGCAAGAGCCACGTTTCCGCTAAGCTCACCGGCCTTAAGATCGGTAAGAACCTCGCGGGCTTCTTCATTCAGCTTGTCATAAGCGACACGCATTCCGAGACCAAACTCTGCATTATCCTCAAAGAGTGAATTGGACCATGCCGGGCCCTTTCCGTCATCGCGTTTGCAATAAGGTGTGGTCGGCAGGTTTCCGCCATAAATGGAGGAGCAGCCTGTAGCATTGGCAATGGTAACATGATCGCCAAACAGCTGGGTCATCAGTTTTATATATGCTGTTTCG
>CACZRG010000212.1 GCA_902783485.1 uncultured Elusimicrobium sp. | reverse complement strand
GCCTGATAAGCCTGCGCCGGAATCTGTTCTGTCTGCTGGCGTAACGGCTGTTCCGCCGTATCCTGCGTGGCAGCAGCAGGTCTGTCCGTTGTAAGATATGAAGGGGCAGTTTTCAGGATTTTAGGCTCAAGCGGAGCTCTTTCCTCGGGAGGCTGATTACGGCGGTGATACGGTCTCTTTGCCGGAATCTGCGTAATGCCCATGAGTTCAAGACTACCATCATCTGTTACTGGAGGAACGGCAGGACGCACCTTGGGAGGGCGGCCTCTTTTGCGTTTCACTGGCTGCACCGGCGCAGGCTGCTCCGGCAAAGGCGGAACCTGCTGCTGTGAAGCATCACTGCCATTATTATTTTCAATATCAATCATATACTTTTGTACCTGTAATTATTATCCGCCGCAGGATTCTGCTCCGTGCGCGCGTTATACATGGCAGAAACAGCCTTCAGGCCCTGCTGCCAGTTCTTTTTGTTAATAAATCACAAAATTTTCTTATCTTTTCCTCAAACTCCTGCGCAGAGGAATCATTCAGTATTATAAAATCGGCAAGCGAACATTTTTTTTCAGGAGAAAACTGTCCTGCGCATCTTTTTCTGTAATGACTATGAGACCAGCCTCTGCAGGCAGCGCGTTCATACAGTTTTTTTTCATTAGCGCTTATGCAGAGTGTCAGATCAAAACTGTTTTTCAAACCAGCCTCAAACAGCAGAGGCATCTCAACAACGATGATTTCTTTTTCTGAAAGCCCGACAGATTCATGAATTTTTTTTAATATTATGGGGTGAAGCAGCTCTTCAAGCCATTTTTTTTCATTCTCATTACTGAAAATATATTCTGCAAATTTCTTTTTATCCAGATGGCCGTTTTCCGAGAAACGGTTTCCGTATCTTTCAGATATTATAACAAAAAAATCCGGTGAATCAGTAATGCCGCGGTTTACTTCATCCGCAGATATAACTTCTGCACCATATTTTGAAAAACAGGAAAGTGCAAGACTTTTGCCACCTGCAACTGGTCCTGTAATTCCTATAACTGTTTTTCCTGGAAAAGATGTAAAATCAGCGTCTGCTATCATTGTTACTGTTTTATCTGATTTTAAATTAAAAATATTTTTGGTTTATGGTTTAACTGTATACTTGAATTACAAAATTAAAACTGTGTGAATATATTATAGCAAAAAATCTGCCGTCTTATCTGCCTGAGCGCATACATGGCTTTCATTACAATTCAGAAAGCTGTATTTTTTTCATTTCGCGCCAGTTCCTGCCTGTTTTAAGTTCTGCGGACAGAGGCACGGAAAGCTGCCAGGCATTTTCCATATATTCCTTAACAACAGCGGCTGTATCTTTCAGTTTTTCCTCTTTTACCTCGAAAATAAGTTCATCATGCACCTGCAGAAGGAGTCTCACGTCTTCAGAACCATGAAACAGCCTGGCTATTGAAAGCATGGCTTTTTTTATTATCTCGGCAGATCCACCCTGCACAGGCATATTACCGGCGGCACGCTCGCCCGCTGCCCTTATATTACGGTTTGGCGATGAAAGTTCCGGAAGCAATCTGCGGCGTCCGGCGAAAGTACATACATACCCGTTTATTTTTGCGTCAGATACGGTTTTCTCAGTCCAGGCCTTTATTCCGGGACAGGCTTCAAAATAATGATTAATATATTTAAGGGCCTCAGCACGGCTTATACCAAGTTCCTGCGCAAGTCCATGCGGGGTCTGGCCGTAAACTATGCCGAAATTTATGGCCTTGGCGGAACGACGCATATCAGGCGTTACAAGTTCCGGTGCAAAATCAAATATCTCACCCGCAGTACGGCGGTGTATATCCTCTCCGTTACGGAAAGACTCCGTAAAATTCCTGTCACCAGAAAGGTGCGCCAGCACGCGCAGATCAATCTGCGAATAGTCAGCACTGAGCAGAACATATCCCGGCGGCGCCACAAAACATTCCCGTATCTCCTGTCCTTTTTCGGACCGGGCAGGAATATTCTGCAGATTTGGCCTTGAACTTGAGAACCTGCCTGTGGAAGTGCCAAGCTGGTCAAATACAGTATGAACACGTCCATCGGCGGCGGAAGCCTCGTATAAAGGATCGGCAAAGCCGGATTTCAGTTTAGCAATTTCCCTGTATTCAAGAACAACAGGTATCAGGGGATTTGTATCCTTTATCTGCAACAGTGCTTCTTCGGAAGTTGAATAACCGTCCCTGGTTTTGAACTGTCTCCGCCACCCTGCATCAAGTTCCGGGTTAAATTTATTGTACAGTACGAATGAAAGCTGTTTAGGTGAAAGAATATTCAATGGCCCTTCCGCCAGATCGTCCGCCTCTTTCTGCAGTTCCGCGAGGCGGGCGGAGTACTTTGAGGAAAGCTCAAGCAGTTTTTCACGGTTTACAGCCATTCCTCTCTTTTCCATGGAATAAACCACCGACAGCAGAGGAAACTCCGTATTTTCAAGCAGATCCCTCTGACCGCTTTCATCTGCCTCCTTTTTCTGTGCCTCTGCAAGATATTCAAGTGAGGAAATTCCCTGTATATCTGCGTTCCATGTTCCAGGCTCCTTGAGCGCGAACGAAAAGGTTCCGCAAACAATTTCAGCAAGACTTTTCTTTTTCGATGAAAAATGAAGCAGTCTGTCAGCCGCTTCGGAATCAAAAAAATTAACAGGAGTGAAATCTTCCGGAGCGGAAAGCAGCGACAGAATATTTTTAAGGGAAAATACTGTTTTTTTTATACTATGGTTTCCAAGGATATCAAGAAGGATCCCTGCTGTCTGCCCAGATACTGAAGAAAGAACAGATGCATGTCCTCCGGCAGCAACTGAAAGCATTCCGTTTTCAGCTGATAAAAGAACATTGTCTTTTATTTCAGTGCAAAGTCTCTCAAAAGGAATTTCATCAAAAAATTTTTCCTCAATAGCGGGGACAGATAAAGAGAGTGTGTCGAGAATTTTAAATCTGTAATGCTGTTGAAATGCCTTGAACTCAGGAGTGTCACAGCCACGGGGACGGAAATTTTCAAAGTCTGCCTCAAGCGGTGCATCCTGTTCAAGCGAAACAAGACGGCG
>CACZRG010000211.1 GCA_902783485.1 uncultured Elusimicrobium sp. | reverse complement strand
AAGCAGTCTTTGGAAACATCATTGCTCTTGCACCATTCAACCTGATAGCAGGTACCCTCATAATTTCTACTTGTCCATGACAGTTCCACGGTTTCAAAATTACTTACAGATATATCAAGTGTTGCCGAAGATGCCAGAGTATAATATGTATCGGATATGGCAAATTTTTCGCTTTCCGACCATATATTAAACGCCGCGACCTTGATTCTTGCCGGGAAATTTGGTGGCAGCCCGGAAGAGACAAAAACAGGTATTTTATTTGGATTTGCTCTGTCAATAGGAACCCTGCCGAGCGAAGGACCTGTTTCAGTTGAGGTAGCGGAATATACCTCATATCCATTTACATATTTATTTGCACCAGACAGGTCGGGCAGTTTAGGCCATCTCCACACAACTGATGATTCATAAACAGAATAACCTGTTATGGCAGAAATAGCATAATCCGGATTTAAACACGGGGCAGGCACCGGACCGGCAGCTGGATGACAATAATCATTGTCAAGTGGTGCAACAGGTGTTGATACCTTTGGCAGTTCCCAGTTCTCACCAACCTGTACAGGCTTGAAATTAGAGAACTGTCCATTGACAGATTCTATTGCATAATAATATCCCCACGGAAGTTCCGGATCTACCGTACCATCGCCATCATGAACCATTCCTGGAAGCTGTGCTGTCATTGAACTCATCATCATATTCCAGTTCCTGTCATTGATAGCAGGAACATAGAAATTTGTGGAAATATCAACAAGGAAACCACTAAAATTATCCATAGCCTGCAGAACGACCCTCGGGGTATTGTGATAGACAGCGCTTCCATCCCCGGCTTCCGTGTATCCATGGAAATTATGCACTGTATTTGTGCTTAACAGTGTAAGGCGTTCCCCAGGCCTGACATTTTCACTCTGACTGTTTGTAATATCAGGTCTTCTTTCAGCTTTATACCCCTGTTTTACATAGTCATCAGGAAGTTCTGTAAAATAATTGCGGTCTACAACTGTGTAGTTTACACCAAGACCATTATCACCGCCGATAACCATATAGTAGCCTTCAGAATCCAGTACTGTTGCGTGGTTGGCACGTTTATTCACAGGTTCTCCTGCAGTTATGGACAGGCTTTCCAGATCAGGATTTATATATGACACATATCCTATTGCAGAAGAAGGTGTCTTTCCGCCGTATATGGTAATGATATTATCAGGACCTATATTGGCAGTATGCCCGGTAATACCTTCCAGCAATGTCCCCACATATCTTCTGGAAAAAACATTTCCATTGATAGTATATTTATAAATTTCACCCATAGGATAGTTGCCGTTTGTGCCACCGATGACCCACACATTCCCGTTCTTATCCAGGACAGAAGCATGCATGTATACTTTCAGCTGCCCCGTATTTGATGCACATACATTTCCTACTGGATGTACAGGATCACATATGTAATATGATGTAGTGGGAGAACCTGTAGAATCAAGACCACCTATTATAGCCACTTTGCCATTCTTAAGCAATGTTGCCGTATGATGTGTCAGCGATGGTGCATTATTATATATTTCAATCCATTTAGCTTCTGTAGTTACAAATAACTCATATCCTGTTGAAGTTGATCCGCCAGCGACAAAAACATTTCCGTTCGGTAGAATCGTTGCTGTGTGATTCTGTCTTGTCTTATGCATATAAGTGACAGTATCATCAAATTTCTCATGTTTCGGATTATATACCTCAGAGGAATTAAGAAGATTTGTACCGTCCGTTCCACCGGTAAGTATGACTTTTCCGTTCGGTAAAAGTGTGGCCGTATGTCCGGAGCGTGGGGTGCGCATGGAGCCGGTTATATTCCACCTTCCTGTTTCAGGATTATAAAGCTCGCATGAATCAAGTGTCTGCAAACCATTTGAACCACCGCACACAAGTATTTTTTTGTTTGGAAGAACCGTTGCCGTATGGCCCTGCCTCGGGAAATTAAGTTCCCCGCCAGCTCCTTTACCGTAAGGGTACTCCCGTTTGGCAGGCAGCATATCAGCCTCACTCGGTTTAAACAAATTAGTATCATCACTTCTGTCATATAATGGCTTATTCTCGACATATGTATTATTTACATTAAGTCTGTGACAGTAACTGGAACTGTCATTACATTTTCTTCCCCCTATAATCATCGGTGCCCCGGAGGCGGTAATAAGCATATTCGCATCAATAAGAGCTGTAGGGTCTTCAGTGTAACCATACTTATAAGCAGTAAACTCATACAGAGTATCAGATGCGTCCTTTGATAAAGTATAGTCCCATTTTGCAGTCTTGGGATTATATGAAAGATTATTAGAGAAAAGCATATCCCTTATCACTATGGTTGAGCCACCTACATCATAGGATTCTCCTGAAAGATTAACCTGGTCGGCCCATATAGTAAGTATTACGGATATCTCCTTAAATGCCGCATGAGCAACAGTAGCTGTTATCGTAGACTGTCCTATTACATAAGTTTCATCCGTATTTTCAATCGTTCCTATAAGAGGATTATCATCTTTAGTAGTATATTGGGCATTAACTCTTAAAGTGCATGAGCCCCCGCTCTCACCGTCGCCTGCACTACATGTTGGAGTAAGATCTGAAAAATTATAAACTGCATAACTGTTATTTTCCAGGCCTTCTACGGTTATAGCAGGATAGTTATCATTTTCATAATCCTCATCACGTTCCACAGTAAAACCTTCTATTTTTAAAGACCCGCTTAACCTGGAACCTTTGTATATAGCCGGAAGATCTTCTATGTCAAGACGAAGAATGACATCATGAAATCTTGCATATCTGGTAGTACCAGCTGGTATAGAATCGTAACAATAACCTGTGGAGATTCCAATGTTAGAACTAAACAAATCCACATATCGCAGATAAGAGTCTGAGTTGGAACATCTATGGTAACTGGGATAACCTGACTGACTTCTCGGATAAACATAGTTGTAAGAATCCTCAAGTCCGGACTGAACTATGGGATAGAAAAATATTTTACCTCCAATATCTTTGAATTCCAGGCCATTGGCCTCAATATCTCCTGACCTAAAATCCGGGTCATACTGACGGCCTACTTCAAGCCCATCCAAAGGAGCCCTGATATCTTCTTTACTATATCCCTGTTTGGAAGTACCAACAAAAGACACCGCTATTCCACCGTCTTCCTCTCCTCCGACTTTCACACCATGTTTCTTTTCATCCGATGTGGGAATAAAAATATCACCGTCTACAATACGGCCAGATACCGGACGTGACAATGTTGTTTTTTCAAGATCGAAATAAAGATGTGAAGCATCCTGATCTATACTCATAACCTGTGCGCCACCCTGTGGAGCAGGAGTTCCGGTTGTTTTAAGAATAGAATCTTCTCCAAATTCAACAGAAATATCTGAAAATGTAACCGGGATATTACCTCTGCCGCCATACACATATATCCTGCCCCCGGGACTTAATATGGCCGAAGCATTTGCGACCCTGTATGGAAGTGTTTTTATGCCTGTTTCAGCACCGGATATAATTGTAGGCTTGCCGTATTTGTCAAACAGTTCGACAGTATCAAGGAAACCATGATAACCAGGGTTCTGTCTGGTAACATCAAAAGATCCTTCCTTTCCCATGTTATACCAGTCATCATCCGTATTAACATCAAATGCGGGTATATATGCTTCATTAAAACCTCCTATTACCGCTACACGCCCATCATTCAATGTTACGGCAGCATGGTCTCTGCGGCCTATAACAAGTGCAGATTCCGTTCCAAATTTGTTGGACTCCACATCAAAAGACACATTCGCCTGTACATATGTATCTGCCGTAGTAGATCTTCTTCCGCCAGTAATAAAAACATTGCCGTTAGACAGCATTGTGGCGGTAAAATCTCTTCTTTGTCCAGATTCCCCAATCATATGTATTGAAGTATGCAGGGAAGGTGTGCCGTTATTAAATTTTACTATATCACATGTACTGTGTGTCGAATTATAATAGCCACCACACAGCATTACCATATTTTTGTAATCTCCGTTTGTGATAAGAGTAGCAGAATGCCCAGCCCGGTATGAAGCTGAAGTTCCAAGAGAAGTACCAGCACTAAAACTATTTGTTTTAGGATCAAAAATAGTATAAGTCCTTAACGCGCTTGATGCTGCAGTAGTAGATCTCCCACCAAATATAAAAACCCTTCCATCAGGTAATAATGTTGCAGTATGCTCAATACGGGCCTGACTCATATTAGGCAGCGGTTCATAAGTCGCTTTTGAGGAAATATAAATTACAGCAGTATTTAAAATAGTTCCGTCATCCAGTTGGCCACCTGTAATAAGTATATTTCCGTTGGGTAGTACGGTAGCAGTATTTCCCGAACGCGCAGGCAAAAGCGGCACAGCAAAAACCCCTGAAACTGCAGAAAGCATCAGGGCAAGGGCTGAAAACAGTATTTTGTTTGTTTTGGTCATAGTTTTTCTTCCGGCACTGCCGGGATCATTAAAATATCAAAATCACTCCGCGGGGACCACCTTTATTATGTTGTCCCCTGCGGCATTTGTCGGTCCTTCGTTTACTTTTTTTACTCCGTCAACACGGAAATGATATGCAAATTCCCCCGGATTCAGGCGCGTTTTGAATGTCCATACTGAACCTTTTTTTGTCATGGGATTGGCTTTCCCGCTCCATGAGCCATGAAAAGTAACTTCCGTTGCCCCGGCATCCGTATATGTGAATACAACCGGCACAGCTTTGGCTCTTTTGGGTGAAGGAGGTTCCTTTCCCTGAGCTTCAGGCAGAACCGTCTTAACCTGCTCCGACGTGGTTTCGTCTTTTTTGGGGGATTTTACCGGCTCTTCTTTCTTCTGGTTCAGAGCACCGCTGTCTTTTACAGAAAGACCGGATTTTTCCTTTTTGGCGCTCCTGTCATCTGCTTTTACAGCCTGCGATGTCCTGCCTGGACCCTTCTGTACGGCAACAGCCGTACTCTCTCCGGCTGGTGTCTTATGGCGCGTAATTGTCTTGCCGAAATTGTAACCTTCAATGAGGGCAATTATCAGAAAGGTAATAGAAAGCAGCAGCCATTTATCTTTGTTCATACTTGAAAACCTGGAGCGGGCGACGGGAATCGAACCCGCATCTAAAGCTTGGGAAGCTTTCGTTCTGCCATTGAACTACGCCCGCCTGCGTTACTGCGATCCATTCTTCCGCCAGAAAGAACGCGTTTAAGAATGTATCTTATATTAGATTGTACAAAAAGATATATGTAATTTCAAATTTTATCTTTTCACTGCCTGTTTTCTGAGCCATTCCAGAGCATCTTCCCTGGATTTTATTTTTCCTTCAAACTGCCGCAGCCGCAACAGTTCCAGGATTTTTCCAACTTCAGGACCAGGCTGTATTTCAAGAATTTTCATAACATCGCTTCCATCAGCGAAAAGACGCCCGTGAATATCCGGTCCTTTTTCCATAAACGCTGCTGCAAGTTTATAGATAACCTGAAGAAACCGCAGTGTTTTTTTATACGAATTGTATGGCAGTTTTGTAACATCAATGTCATCAGGCGGCCCGCCCAGCCTTTCTTTCATGCTTTCAAGCCTGTGGGGCGTGATATAACTCGCATAATCAGCCCAGCACAGCACAAGCAGTGGCAGGGTATTGCTTCCCATTGCACGGAAAAGACGGAACATGGCTCTTTCAGAAATAATTTCATTTACCGCAAGATTGCCTGGACGAAGATGGGAACCTATAACAGATGAAACCATTCGTATTTCATCTTTTGGAAAATGCAGCCGCTTCAGAATTTCTTCAGCAATTATTGCGCCACATTCTTCATGTCCGAAGAATCTGAGCCTGCCATCAATAAAGGCAGCTTTTGCCGGTTTCGCTATATCATGCAGCAGAGCCGCCATCTTGAAAACAGCAGGTTTGTCCGTGTTTATGTGTTTTGATAGAAGATTGTGATGGGGGCAGAATTCCTTAATTCCTGAGAAAAACAGGTCTGTTCTGTCCAGAACGGCAAAGGTATGTCTAAGCACTCCTCCGGCGCCGTAATAATCCACAGCGCATTCCGGCTGGGATTTAAGTTCCGGAAAAATCTCAAACAGAAGCCCTGCGGCATGGATTTTTTTTATCCAGAAGCAGGAATCATTCCGGTTGAGAATTTTCATCAGTTCATCCCTTACCCTTTCACCTGCTGAATTTTTTACAAGCGCAGCATTCTGCTTTATGAGGTTAAGTGTTTTTACTGATATTTTAAAACCATGTTCAGCGGCTATGCGGAAGGCCCGCAGCATACGCAAAGGATCACTGCTGAATACATCTTCAGATACTGCGGATATGCGTTTTTTTCTGATATCATCAAGACCATGACAAAGATCTGTTATATGTTCAGGCTGAAAACGAAGTGAAAATGTATTCCGGCCCGGATTATAGTAAAGAGGTGTATCTTTATCAAGTTTCAGGGCAAGGGCATTTACGGTAAAGTCACGACGTCTTATATCCTCCTCTATACTATTCCCCTGAAACGGCAGAATATCTATCTGAAAAGGTGTTTCACCTTTTCCTGTAATCCGCCACACACTGTTTTCAGCATCCATTTCGAATGCCACAGCGTTCAGTTGGGCCGCAAGCCTGAAGACTTTTTTTTCAAAATTACTGCATGGTGGAAGAACAAGATCAAGATCGGAAAAATCAAGACCGAGCGCAGCATCGCGCAAAGCCCCTCCTACAAGCCAGCATTCCCCGGTAAAATCAATTAAAGTCTGCGGCAGTGTCTTCCCTTTTTTTGTAAACGGGTCTGACTGTATCCGCTGCTTCTGTTTCATTCTTCCCTGCCGCTTTCCTGCACTTTAATATAAGGTCTGGCTATAATCAGCCCCACAGGTGTAATAAGAGCCACCAGCCCGACTATTACCCATATCATTGCCGAATGTCTGGGTCCTGTTTCCGGGCAGAAAACACTAAGAAGGAAACCTGACATGGTTCCGGCGAAGAATTTGGCTATGAAATATGGCAGCATTGAAAGAGCCATATATGACCCTTCCTGCCCCTTGGGTGCTATGGCCGCAGGATATTCATACAGACGGGGAGAATAGAAACATTCTCCTATTGAGTATATCAGCGTGAAAAGAACTATGGCCACAAAAAGCGGATTAACCGTTGACACATTAAGTCCCAGCCAGGTATTGGCTATAAGGCTGCCAAACCAGCCGTCGGCAAGCGGCTTGTAAACTGAAGGTGGCAGGGCAATAAGGAATACTGAAGCGGCAGCTATTGCAGAACCTATGATAACAGTTTTGTAAGCCGAGAATTTCTGTGTAAGCGCGCCAATAACCGGCGCGAAGATTATTACGATAACTGCATTCAGCACGCCGAACAGCTGCCCGAAAGGTACACCTTCGCCTAATTCACGTATTGCATATTTCGGGAAGAGATAGTACATATTGTAGAGAATAAGTTTTACAAAAACCACTAAAGCAAAGAAAGCCAGGAAACGATAGAACTGACTGTCTTTCCAAAGACTGCCGAAAATCTTTCCCCAGTTTACAAGAGCATCACGGAATGAAAGCATAGCAGCTTTCGCTGCAGTTTCCTGTGGATATTTTGATATTTCCGGTGTTATTTTTACCCCGTTTTCAGTGGCTTCCGCACCGCTGCGTATGGCAAACATCGCCAGCAGCAGATTCGGCAGAGTGAACAGCATTCCAAGAAATATTATTGTCTGGTATGTGCTTATCTCAAAACCACAAAGTGGCAGAGTGTAATGACCATATTCCCCGAGTCCGGCGCGTATTTTATCAAACATCCACCCGGCTATGGCAAAACCGACATTCATCATTGAATAGTAAATTGAAAAAGCTATAGAGCGCTGCTTTGTTGTGGTAAAGCGGCGTACCGCAGCTACCATTACCGGAGTCTGCAGTGCCTCACCTAAAGCAAGAGGAAAAAGACCGAAAGGAAGAGCTATCCACCGTATTGCGCATACTGCCATTACGAGTCTGGATACAGCGGCTATTCCGAAACCGGCAATAAGGGATTTTTTTATTCCTACAGCGTCAACCAGGGAACCTACCATTACCGTGAATATCGTCATGGCTGTGGACCATGCTGCTACCGCAGTTCCGGCCCCTATGTCACCATAGCCGAGATCCTTTGAAAGCCATAGCACAAGCGTGGAATTAACCAGACTGTATGCCAATATCGTAAGGATCTTTGTGGTAAAAATAACCCATAGTTCCCTCATGGCGCCCTTAAGCACCAGGAATTTGCCTATAAAACCTTTTTGTTCCGTATCTTCAGTATCTTTTTCAGACATTTGTTTTTCCTTGATTTTACTGTTTTTGTTTTTACATTAAATTATTACTGCCGCCCTGTTTCTGTCAGGCAGTACGGCTCAGTGAGCAGTATTTAAAGAAAATTCTTTCCGTCAAGCGTGAACTGCATCAGTTT
>CACZRG010000210.1 GCA_902783485.1 uncultured Elusimicrobium sp. | reverse complement strand
TGAAACATAATATAACATTATTGGATTCCAGCCAGTATTCTCAAAGTGAAATAGAAGAAAATTTCAAGTTTGATCTGCGTGAAATTGAAGAAAAGTTCTGTTCCAAAAATGAACAGGATTACAAAGAATCTTTCCTGAAACTTGTGCGTGAAAAATCCGCAGGCCTGGACACGGAATTTATTCCGGTACATCTGCTTCTTGCATTTAAGGCACAACAGAAAGAATTTGCGGCTTATTCCTCAATGATGAAGGCAACAAGCCGGATAAACAATCTTATAAACAGGATAACGGAAGAAATAAGCAGGAGAGGAGCGTTCATCTCATTCAAGACCTTTACGGATCTTGTATCTGCCCCTATGACGGAGGCGGCTGTGATGCTGCTTAACAGCAGCAGCCGGTTATTACCTCTTGCAGGAACGTTCACAAATGAACGCCTTGCCGCCGAAGAATGGAGATTCCATTTTAATGCGCGTGCAAGAGAGAAACTGGAATCTATGCGGGAGGCTTTTTTCAATGAACTAAGCGGTGAAATACCCTTTTTTGCTGAGCGGCATTATGCCAATCCAGGGGCATTGCGGCTTTGGAACAGTATGGTGGAAAAAAGCCCGACGTTTAAAAATTATCAGAATGCATTAAGATCCATAGACCAGGAATGTACGGAGCATTTTGCCAATACCATACGCAGCATGGAAAAGGAGTTTGAGTTTTTCAATCGCACCTGGAATGACAGGGAATTTAATCCCGGTCCTCTGGGAGATTCACGCAGAACATGGAACAGGGTATTCACAGCAGTAGGAATTGTAGGCAGTACGATTACAACTTTTGTAAAAACTATCTGGGGACAGGCCATAGGATGGGGTTTTGCAGCGGTTGGCTGGGCCGGCAGGCAGTTTCTTCATTTTATTCCGAGCGGAGAGGAGCGGGCAAATAATGCAAGGATGAGACTTCAAAATCTTCTTGAAGAATCATTGGAAAGACAGTCACGTTCCTTGAACACGGAGGCAAACGATTTTTTTGAGAATCAAATAGCGTCAGGCAAGATAGAACAGGGAATCAACGCTCTCTCTTCAATGGAGCATGCCATACACGAATTATCAGGCAATATGCGTCAGCTTGGCCTTGATCTTATAACAGAAACAGAAAAACTTAACCGTCATATAATCAGTACTGCTTTGGAGAGCATATCATGCGGACAATATTTCTCTATTGTAAGACGTGTAGCCAGGATGCCCGGCAAAATAACACTGCTTGCACTTTCAGACATATTTATGATGTCATCAGAAATTGAAGGACACCTGCAGAATCTCCTAAACGAGAAAATCAAAATTGTTGAATATGTTGACACTGATTTGCCAGACTTCAAAGCTCCGCAGTACAGGAACAAGGAATTCAGTTTGAAAAAGTTTATTGCTGCAATAATAGGGCAGGACTGCCAGGCCGATGATATTTTTATTAACCGTAGGGAAAACATTATAGAGCTATATATAAATCTTGAAACATACAGCCATGACATACGGGAAGAAATAAAGACATCCATAATACTTGCGGAGCAGATAACCGGAAAGCACATTGTTCAAAAAAAATAAGAAAATGTTCAGAAGGATAAATTATGAGTAAATTTTTTTCAGAATGGAACAGAAGAACCTGTGAGCTGGCGGAGGAGACCAGGAAAATACTGGAATCATCTGCCCTGGAAGAGCATAAAAAACTCTCTGCCCAGCTGCCGGATCTTAAAAACAGCAGTGATAAGCCGTTGACAATTGTATTTGCCGGAGAATACAGTGCGGGAAAGTCTTCCCTTATAAAAGCCCTTACCGGCTGTACAGACATAAAAACAGGGGAAGGAATAGTGACAGATTCTGTCAGGGAATATGACTGGAATGGCATAAAAATCATAGACACCCCCGGCATACACACAGATAGTCCCTCTCATAAGGATCATGATGAGAAGGCTTATGAAGCCATAGCAAAGGCAGATCTTCTTATTTATCTTACTTCCAATACCTTGTTTGATAATAATCTTATAGAAGATTTCCGCAAACTGGCTTTTGAAAAAGAAAAAGCCAATGAGATGATGCTTGTTGTAAACAAGATGAACAGTGAGGCAGAAGGAAACAGCGAGGCAAGTCAGAAAGCAAAACTGGAAGATCTTAAAAACTATCTTAAACCATATAAGCCAGAGGATT
>CACZRG010000209.1 GCA_902783485.1 uncultured Elusimicrobium sp. | reverse complement strand
CCCGGAGATATTTACATAGGCTGTGCGGAATCAGAAGGAATAAAATATTTCGCAAAAGCCGTAAAGGCACTGCAGAACAAATATCCGCAGATATGCTGCCATCTGCACAGCGGAAATCACGAAGATGTATCATACCGTCTTAAAAGAGGCCTGCTTGATTTCGCAATCATAACAGGAATAAATGACATTCCCCAGGGCATGGGCTTCATAGACCTGCCTTTTCAGGACAGATGGGGTCTTATAATGCGCGAGGACAGCCCTCTTGCGGCAAAAACAGAACTTGCGGTGAAAGACCTTTTAAAAATCCCACTTATATGCTCCGCACAGTGGATAGAGCATGGACTGAAAAAAATGTTCGGCAAAAACGCGGACAAGGTAAATATTGTTGCTACATACAATCTGGCATACAATGCGGCGGTAATGGTCAAGGAAAACATAGGCTATGCCTTTTCTTACGACAAACTGGTATATACAGGACAGGGCAGCGGACTGTGCTTCAGGCCGGTAAAAAACACTCCCAGTCCGAAACTTCGTTTTGTATGGATAAAGGAGCAGCCGCATTCCCGTGCCGCCCGCCTGCTTATAGAGGAAATGGAAAAAGCCTGTACACCTGAAGCATAAAGGCATAAAAAAACCCCGGATTCCGGGGTTTGCAATATAAAATCTGGTTGCGGGGGCAGGATTTGAACCTGCGGCCTCAAGGTTATGGGCCTTGCGAGCTACCGGGCTGCTCTACCCCGCAAATATATTATAGCAATATTTTTCCAAAAAAAGCAATATATTTTTTCAGCACCGCGAATTAACTTTGCAAGTGCAACGGGACAATACCATAAACGATAAGCCATATATGGCATATCTTATCAGAACAGAAAAACTGATAATTTTTACCGGTCAGCTGTATTTTTCTCTTCTATGCTTACGGAGACAACACTGTAAGGAGCCACAGAGTGTGTAAGCCACACATTACCGCCTATCACACTATGATGTCCAATCTTTGTGTCCCCGCCGAGAATGGTGGCCCCGGCGTAAATAACGCTATAATCCCCTATATCCGGGTGACGCTTTATACCTTTTACCGGAGTCCCATCCGGAGCCAGCCTGAAACTTTTAGCTCCAAGCGTAACCTGCTGATAAAGTTTGACATGCATTCCGATGTTTGTGGTTTCGCCTATCACAACCCCAGTACCATGGTCTATAAAGAAGTGGCTGCCAATAGTAGCCCCCGGGTGAATATCAATTCCAGTTACACTGTGTGCGTACTCGGTCATAAGACGGGGAACAAGAGGAATATTCATTAAATAAAGCTCATGCGCAAAACGGTATATTGTTATCGCCCTGAAAGCCGGATATGAAAGAATTACCTCGTCAATACTTTTCGCCGCCGGATCTCCTTCATAAGCTGCCACCATATCGGTTTCAACAAAAGCCCGGACGGCAGGAATATTTTCTATAAACTGCGAAACAAATTTATCAGCATTTTCATATGAACCGTCAGAAGTATTTACGGACACATATGAAACGGCCTTCTTAAGGGCGGCATGGGCAAGTGCGGTTTCACGTTCTGTTTTCTTTCCTGCATCAAAATTTTCTTCATATTCCCCGAAATAGGCAGGAAACAGCGCCTGAAACAAATGAGATATGAATTCTTCAACAGTTTCCGACAGACCAAGATAATTTGTTTTCATTTCAATAATCCGAATGATATTCCGTGATAATTTAACATACATACCAGCCGCCTGTAATAAAGCGGTCCGGACACTGTATTGTTCATACCTAATATGATAGAAAATTATTGTTTCCGTCGACAAATACGACAAAGACAGGTATTAACCTGTAAATAATATAATATAAATAGCCGGAGACAGACATTTATATAAATCCGGAAAAGACTGTTATATGATACAAAAGGACTTTTCAATACCATTCAACGGAGACTTTCAGCTCCTCAAAAAGACTCTTGCTTCCGGCAGAATATACGAAGTATATTTTTCCATTTTCGACAAGCACGGGATTAATGTCAACAGCTACGGGGGCAGCGAGAAATCGCCGGTAAGCGGTCCCAAGGCCGTTCAGCTGCTTTCCTCCATGGCAAAGCTTTATAAAACAGGGCTGAATGTACTATGCAATGCCCCAAGCCTTTATTTTTCTGATTTCAGGGAACTTTTCACGGTACTGCATGAAATACCGGGACTTACAGCCATAACAATTTCAGACCCTATAGCCATACGTGCTTTCGTTAAGGAATTTCCGGAACTCGATATTCAGGCCTCTTTCATAATGAATCTGAATACCCTGGAAAAAATAAAACAGTTTGCCCAGTTAGGTGGTGGTACGGTTATTGTCCCGGGAGCAATAACAAGGAATCTGCCTCTTCTTGAAAAAATCAGGGAACTGAAAAAGAAATATGAAAAACTCCGCATTAAAATGATAGCCAATCTCGACTGTGCCCAGGAATGCATATTTCTGCCTTCTCACTATATGGTTGGAATGCTGAGCAGTTTTCCGCAGGCGGAGGAAAAGGCATACACAAACGCTGCCTGCTACAGAAGATTTACCCCTGAGGATTTTATAAAAGTGCCTTTTATAAGGCCCGAAGATCTTTCCTTCTACAGGGATAACGGACTGACAGACACTTTTAAAATAATATACAGAAGTTCCCCCTCCGCAATGCTTGAGACTGTGTATAAAGCATATTTCGAAGAAAAATACGAAGGTAATATGTTTGACATAATACCTACACACTGCGACCCTTATGAATGCGCACGTGATCCTTTCCTGCCAGATGACAAAAAAGGAAATGTTCCTGAATATTTCTGCGACAGCAGGGCATTTCCTCCGGATTTCGTAAAAAAAACTTCAACCTGCGATAAAAACTGCGATGAATGCGGATATTGCGCGGCCATAGCGGAAAAAGCCAATGCTGTAACCGGAGGAATAAAAACAGGAAACAGATAGCGCAATGGCTCACCGGACAAATAATTGTTCCCGGGGCTGTTCACGCCGTGCGGTCATAAATGATAACATAATATATATTTGTTTTATTTGCAGAGAGAAATAAAATGTTTAATAAAAAAATTCTAACCATATTGATTATTCCCCTGATTATGTCCGGCTGCTCCGGTGCGATGACAAAAGCCTACAAGACTGAGAACAGCTGTCACGGCGTATATAGCAAAGGAATGGATCTGTATCTGTCCGGGAAATATTCCGAAGCAAAAAAATATTTTGAATATACTCCCGAATGTGAAAAAAAATACAATGATTCCGGTGCTTCAGAACTTTCCCTGATGAGACTTGCTGAAATGTATTATCACGGCAGAGGCGTAAAGAAAGATACACAAAAAGCCCTTGCATACGCTGATAAATCCGCACATAAACTAAATTTCAGCACATCAGAATTTAACAGCCTTCCAGACTTTTTCAACACATACTGGAGTGCTCTGAAAGGTTACACAAATATTCTTGCCGGAACCTATATGGAACTGCTGCAGAAAGCAGATTCCTCTGCTGATGCACAGTATAAACTTTCAGCGCTTGCATACGCCAATACAGAATGTCCTTTCACGCAGGAACTATGTCCGGATAACAGACAGCAGGCCACCGCTCTGCTGGAGAAAGCAGCTGAACAGAACTATCTTAATTCCGCTGAACTGCTGTTCTACATAAAAAATATGAATACCTCTGACGGAGCAACACTGTACAAAATGGCGGAACTTCATAAACTGCACAATGACATTCCGGGATATGAAGATAAAATAATAGCAGCATATACAGCCGGTTATGAGCCTGCCGCAGCAGAATACAGTGAAGTATCCATGAAAAGACAGGCAGAGGCCACAGAGAAAGCCCGTATAGCGAAAGCCGAAGCCGACCGCAAGGCACGCGAGGCTGATTACGAGAAACTGAAAACAGCTGATGATGCCTTTATGAATCAGGATTATCAGACTGCGTTTAAAATTTACAAAGAGATAGCAGAAAATACCGGCCTGCCGGAAGCAGAAAACAAAACAGCATTTTTCTATTATACTGCCCTTAAAAATGTAGTAAAAGGCGACAAGGCACTCGCTCTT
>CACZRG010000208.1 GCA_902783485.1 uncultured Elusimicrobium sp. | reverse complement strand
GTGGCCATGGAGCCGAATCTCCGCTTCGCCATACGCGAGGGCGGTCATACAGTAGGCGCAGGCGTTGTTTCTGAAATTCTTGAGTAATTAATATGTCCGAAGCAACAGCTAAATCCAACCTCACAGGCCAGCAGCGCATCTGCATTAAACTGCATGCCTATGATTACAGACTGATCGATCAGTCTACGGCCAAAATAATGGAAACAGCGAAAAGAACGGGTGCCCTTGTATCGGGCCCCGTGCTTCTCCCAACCCGCATTCGCAAATATACTGTGAACCGCTCCGTCCATACGGATAAGAAATCACGTGAGCAGTTTGAGATGCGCATACATAAACGTATTATTGAACTGTTAAATCCCACTCCGAAAACGGTTGACGAGCTGATGAAGCTTGATCTTCCCAGCGGTGTAGAAGTAGAGATAAAACTCTAAGTACAAGCAGCATAAATGCTTTTGCCATGACGGACTGCCCCCTTAAAGGGCAGTCCGTACTTGTTTTTAATATCCTGATGCTGGTTATCAGCATATAAATCTGCACGGTATATGGTATGAACACATTTCCACCTTTTCATGATCACCACACGCATATATCCTTTTATTCCGCACTATGTGGCACGGCGGATCTTTCATCATGTGTAAGTACCGGTGAGGCACTGAAAATACTTAAAAACAGGAAGGAAGAAATAATTTTTGCCCGTGGCTGGAAGAATAATCTTTACGATATTCCGCGTGAAGCATTGGACCGGCTGCCACCTGTCGCAGTATGTAATATTTCCCTTCACAGTTTTGTAATAAATTCAGGGGCAAGGAATATTTTCTCAAAAACACATCCTGAAATAATACGGAATATTGATAATCAGGACTGGGTGGAACATAATCTTAATTCTGTCTTTTCCCTGTTTACTGATTACGGCGATACATCTCTTATTCCTGTATTCATGGACAGGCTGGAGAAAATTGGAATCCTCGAGGCGGAGGATATGTCTGTATCATCTGAAAAATCCGCCCTGTTCATGGCAGATAAATACCCTGACCGCATTACGCTCTGGGCTGAAACTTCAATGTATGAAAAGTATTCGGAAGCCCGGAAATATATACACGGAATAAAGATTTTCGCAGACGGAGCGCTCGGTGCGATGACAGCAGCACTGATGAAACCATGCCGTGGGGGCAGTGAAAAATTCCTGCTACGCAGTGATGAAGGAATGAGAAAATGTCTCGTGACGGCGGCCGGATATAAAAAAAATATAGCTGTTCATGCCATAGGCGATGCAGCCATAGAGCAGGTTCTGAATGCTGCTGACGAGGTTTTCGGGTGCCGTTTCTGTTTCGGAAAACAGTCAGGAGTCAGCCTCCGGCTCGAGCATGTACAGATGATAACACTGGAGCAGGCTGTCAGGGCCAGAAAAAAGGGAATAATTCTTTCCATGCAGCCAAATTTCAGTGGTGATTCAGTATGCTATGCCGACAGGCTTTCGCAGTATTATATACATGCCAATAATCCTTTCAGAATGCTTATAGACGAAGCCGGTTTTGTTCCCGGAAAGGACCTTGTTTTTGGTTCCGACGGTATGCCGCACGGCGCGGCGGAAGCTGCAGAATCCGCTTTCAATCCGCCTTTTCCGTCGCAGATTCTTTCTCCGGAAGAATTAATAAAAGGGTATTCGGCAGAAAATAAGTCCGTTTAAATAAAGTATAATAAATATCTGTATGGACAAACCTGTAAAAGTATTATTTGCGGGCATAGCGCGGTATTTCGGAGATTATAACCGGGTAGTATCCCTCGGAGTGGCCTGCCTGAAGGCTTATGTTGATTCACAGTTCAGTGCAGATGCTGTTCAGGCCAAAACCGTAAACATACTTGATAACAATACAGCATATCTTCTTTCAGAAATAAAACAGTTTGCCCCGGATATAATTGGTTTTTCCTGTTTTCTGTGGAATGTCGATTTTATAATAAATGTATGCCGGGAGCTGAAAAAAAACAATCCGTCAATAAAAATATTTTTAGGCGGTCCCGAAGCCACAGGCAGGCGCATAAGCCTGCTTAAAGACTGCAGTGCAGATGCTGTTATTATAGGCGAGGGAGAAGGTCCTGTAAAAGATATAATAGAACGCTTTATACAGCATAAGGACTGGAATGGAATACGTGGTGTAATATTGCCTTCTTATACATACGAGGAATCAGAAAAAGAACTGCCACAGATTCTGCCTCTTGAAACGCTGCCCTCTCCATATCTTTCAAAAAATGCGCTTGGGACGGCAATGCAGTCTAAAATGTTCTACCCTTTCGAGACAATGAGAGGCTGTCCTAACCGCTGTTCATACTGCATGTGGACAACATTAGGGTCGAAATCAGTAAGGTATTTTCCGATAGAAAGAATAAAAGCCGAACTTGAATGGATGACGGAGAATACTCCTGATACATATATTTTTGTTGCTGATTCGGATACTTTCGCTAACCGTGAAAGGGCAATGAGCCTTGCGCCTCTTTTCCTTAAAGCTGCTGACGAGGGACGTTTAAAATTTATCTTTCAGACCAATCTTAAAAGCTGGAACAAAGAGTTAATGCAGGCATACAATCATCCGTCAGTGGAATTGAATGTAGGAATAAATACGCTTAATCCTAAAGTACAGCAGCTGTTCGGACGTGTATATACAAAAGAGTTTGTGGAAGAGAATCTGCGTAAGCTTTATGAATATGCGCCACGGACAAAAGTTCTTATTCAGATGATGTACGCATGTCCTAAAGAGACATTTGCTGATTTCTGCGCCTTTTTTGACTGGGCATGGTCTATACCATATTTTGACAAAATGTTCTTTCATACACAGCTTCTTTCCGGAAGCAGGATTTCCGGCATGAGGGAAGAGCTGAAGCTGACAAGCAGAAAGAAGCCTCCTTTTTATATTACATCCACAGCGGAATGTAATTCACAGGAGATAAAAACAGAAGAGATAATGATTCTGTGTACTGCCATATGGATGTGCAACCCACATACTGCGCCGATCCTACGCATATTTGTTAATGAGCACTGTAATAAATCTTTCTCGCTTGCTTTTTTGAAAGTCTGGACATCTTTATCCGCAAAAGAACATAATTTAATACTTGAATTTCTGTCTTATCTTGACAGTGGAAAAGACAGGCTTATGGATGATTTTCAGCTTGATGTGCTTCACGATTTTTTCAGCGAGAAGAATCCGAATCTGCAGGCTTTGTTTAATTCCACTAACAGAAGGGCATATTATTCCTATACTATTTCTTCATATCTGGAGAAATTCTGCCGCAGGTTCATATGAGGTGATTTATGGGCTATCCTGAAAATAAAAATGTTCTGATTTTTTCTGTCCCAACGACATTCGTCGGGGAAATGCTCTGTCCTCTCGGTGTTCTGCCGATAGGCATTCTTAAACTTGCTGCATTTCTGAAAAAAAAGGGCAACCGTGTTGAATTTATAAATATGTATCCTCCCATGGCTGACAAAGAAGATCTTACTTCTTTTCCGGTGACTGAATGGAAGGAAAAGCCTATGGGGCTTGAAGAGAAAAGAACTGCGAAGCTTTGTATTGCAGGTAAAAGTTTTGAGTTTTTTGAAGATAAACTTAACAGGCTGCCTTTTGTACCTGATGAAATATGGGCCAGTTCCTCTTTTACTTTTGATTATGATCTTGTAAAGGAATATATCATACGCTGCCGCAGGCATTTTCCTAAAGCTAAAATTGTTGCAGGAGGCGATTTTGCCAGAGCAGGCGGTGGGGTAGGAAAACTTGTCGGAGCTGATGAGTATTCGGAAAACCGTATATTGGAGGCTGATTCCTGTCTGCCTGATTTTTCTTTTGTTCCGGATTTAAATTATGGTCTGTTCCAGCTTCAGACCGGCTGTGTAAACAAATGCTCATTCTGTCATATAAATATGGATAAGCCAGAATTCTACAATGTTGACAGAATACTTGGCTATATGCAGAAGTTTTATGACGAAAGATCCCCGAAGGTTTTTATGAACTGGGACCCGAATGTTTCTCTTAACAGGCCTCAGCTTACTGAGTTTCTGCAGAAATACAGGGACAGCGGAATGGAGGCCAGCATTACTTTCGGCAAGGGGCTTCAGCCTAATCTTGTAGATGCGGATCTGCTGAACCTTATGCACGAGGCCAATGTTACCTCGTTTACCATTCCGATGGAATCTGCTGATTATGAGGCATCAAAGCGTTTATCAAAGCCGTATACTATAATATCATCGGTAAAACTTCTTGCAGGGGCTAAAAAAGCCGGAATACCACTTAAATACTGCCGCTGCACTTCACTTTTAGGTTATCCGGATGATGATCTTCATTCATTCTTCCGCATTTTTCTTACAGTACTTTCATTCGGGGCTAATCCGTCTCCTTTCCCTGTATATCTGTTCCCCGGAGCACCGGATTATCTCAAATTTAAAAAACAGCTTGGCAGAAAAGATATTTCATCTTTCCATGGCCAGTTATGGCCACTTCTGCCTGATTCAAAGATTGATGAATACAGAAATCTGTTCAGATTTATAGAAATTTCAGATATGAGGAATCTTAAGAAAAATGTATCGCTTCTTTCACCTGAAATGCGTGATATATTAGGCAAAGAAGCAGGAAATTTCAGAAAGTTCACCGAGCGTTGTCTCGAAGTAAAGAAAGATTCGCTGGAAGAATTTAAAAAAATAAATGAGGATCTTGAGGAAAATACCATGCGTACGCCTGTTTCTGAAAAAGAGCGGAAAAGAGGAGCAGGAAAAAAGAGAACAAAGAGAAAACTTCTCTGTATTGTTTCAAATCCAGGAAACCCAAGACGTTCTGTTTCCAAAGCCATGGGAGAATATTATCTTAAGAAATATGTGGATGAACATCCAGGCGCTGAAATAACAAAAGTCGATCTATGTTCAGAAGGACTGCCATTCCTCAATGAAGAATATGTCGATTATATTTATTATGGAGACAAAAAGGAAAAATTCAATGAGCAGACCTCAAAACTGCTGAAACTTGTGCAGAAATATGTAAAACAGCTTAAGGATGCTGACGATGTGATTTTTGTTACACCGATGTACACACTGGCAGTACCTGCAATACTCAAAGCCTATTTTGAAACAGTAGCCAGCTATTCATATTATCTGAAAAAGGAACTTTTCCAGCCTAAGAATGTACTGTGTCTTATTTCCCGGGACGGCGTTTACCCTAAAACAGGACGAACTGAAGGGGACAGGCAGTCATATCTCAACGCACAGGAAACGGTACTTGCTGCGGCAATAGGTTTTTTGGGGCTTTCACAGAATCCTGACTTTATAGATATTTCAAATTTATATTCAAAAAAGGAACTGCCACAGACCATACGGAATGTAAAAGAAAGAATAGACAGATACGTTAAAGGGGATAAAACAGCTGCTTACAGAATGTCCGGAAATTGAATAATTTATAAGTTGCACAATATACTTTTATCTGTTATAATATTAAAATGTATATCGGCAGACTTTAGTGACAGGAAGGTACAATGAAACGTAAAATATATATACGGAAAACACATGTTCTATTCCTTCTGGTTATGCTTTTTATAACATGGAGACCATGTTTTCTGGAATCAGAGGTTATTAAAATGACCTCTTATTATCCTGCGCCTTATGGAGGATATGAAAAACTGTTTGCAATAGGCAATACATATCTTAAAAAATCAGGCGGGGTTGTTTCCTCAAGTGCGCTTGCGGCAAGCTGGGGACCTAATGACAGCACTGGTCTCAGTATGAATGGGGATATATGGCTTCAGGGCACGGCATATAATTCCACACCGACTATTTATTTTCAGCCTGATCCCGCCAAAAAACTGTATAATTCAATTGGTCTTAAATATGAGACTCTTGGCAGACCACAGGCAAGCCGTTTGCTTTCTGTGACAGGAGATATGAAAATAGGCCCTAATACCGATACAAATCTGGCATATGTCGAACGTGGCGGAAAAGGACGCTATATTGGTTCGCTGAGACAATTCTGCAAGGTAAAACCATACACTTACAATCCAAGCCATAACAGAAATGACCCCAGACGTATTACCTCCTGCGGTTCCAGTATTGAGGAAAGCACAAAATATACTATAGTATTTATGGGGGGAACACTTAGTTACAGCGGTAGCCAGTTTTCCAATGCGGCCGCCTCGCAGATTTATTTCGCGGAGGGGCAGTATCTTACTTTAAATGCAAATTACTGGGAAAAGCTACGGCCTGGAATGGGACTTTTTAAGTGGATATACAAGTGGATATATTATAGATTGGAAGAACTTGCAGGAGATCTGCCTACTGATATGCAGGGCGGTTTCCCTTATATACCTAGAGAAGGAAATATGCTTTGCTGTAAAATGGAGACTGTTAAGGAGTCATAAAATGAATGACAGATTTGAGATTACTTTGAATCCCTTTTATTTTATTCCCCTGTTTGTTCTGCTGCTCGTTTCATGGAGACCGGCGTTTCTTCAGTCTGAAACTCTGTCTCTTACTACATACTATCCTGCGCCTTACGGCGGTTATGACAAACTGCTTGTTTCAGGTAATGCATATCTGGCAAAAAGCAGTGGGGCATTTGTTCAGTGGGGAACAGCAGGATCCAGACTGACAGGTGATGAAGGTGGCAGCATAGAATTTTACGGAGCAAGTGAGACTGCCATGCCGGGAATACGTTTTAAAACATCAGTGGGTGGCGGTTATGATGCGGCGCTTGTTGCAAAAAAAATTAACAATGATGAAGGTGTATGGATTGTTATAGACGGAGACTTTATGATAGGAAATACTATCGGTCTTGACAGCAATGGGCGTGGTGCTTTAAGAAATTTCTGCATATCAAGACATTATACTTATAACTCAGCGCATACAGGAACCGGCGCAACTTCTCATCATAAAACATATTGTGACCCGAGCAATACACAGACAAAAAGCACAAAGTATACTATTGTAGGTCTGCAGGATTTGAAAACCATTGACCATGAACTTCTTGGTGGTTCAGCCACGAGTGTGCAGGGCGGTTATGTTTATATACCGCGGGACAGTTATATGATATGCTGCAAGATGGAGCCGGTCAGGTAGGAATTTATGAAAAAAGAATTACAGAGTTTTGAAGCAGAAGTTGATCTGTCTGTTTATCCGCTTGAGGCTGTTCAGGCTGCTGCATATACTTTTTATGATGACTGCTACTGTAAAATAAGCAGGATAAAGGGTACTGAAAAAGCTGTTGTAACCATAAAGGCAAAAGAAGCTGGAACTGAACTGTCAGAAGATGTATTTTTTAATGAACTTCTTCACAGTACATTAAGATTCAGACTTTCAGAGAAAAATCAGACAATACGCGAACGTGTTGTTATTCAGGCTCTGAGTGCTGCGGCAGGCGGGCAGAAAGAAAAAACAAGTGAGCATGGTGAGGAAGCAGATGTGCTTCTGGAGCAGGAAATAGAAAAACTGCTTAAGGAGGCAGAATCCGGAAGCTATAAAACTGATCCTCTGGATATTTCTGTTCCGTGGGAAGATAAAAATGCAGAAAACAAGAAAAACAAAACAAAAAACTGATAAAAATCTTCCATCAGATATTCCTGCCGGAAACGCCGGATATTTCCGTTTCAAAGAACTTGACGGAAAATATCTGCTTACCAATGATGTGGGACATTATATTTTCCTTTCCAGAACTGATTTCGGAAAATTTGTAAGTGGGAAAATTCCTGCTGATTCTGAAAAAGGAAAGGCACTTGCGGAAAACGGTTTTATAAATATTCCCGGAGAGGTTTCAGTGCATGGTGACAAAAATCCAGAGCCGGATTTTATGCTGAATGCAATGGCTTCGCAGTGGCTTTCCAAAAAAAATTTTCTGCTTCATGCTCCTTCGCTTCATATAATTGTTCTTACAAGACGCTGTAATCTTGCCTGTGTTTATTGTCATGCCAATGCCGGAATGCAGGGCGGAACAGATATGACAAAAGCGACAGCGAGGAAGGTCCTGGATACAATTTTCTCGTGTCCGTCCCGTGGTATTACAATTGAACTGCAGGGAGGCGAACCTACTCTTAACTGGCCTGTTCTGACTTATATAGTGACTGAAGCACGCGAAAGAGCAGTAAAAACAGGAAAGAATGTTGTGCTTTCGCTTGTTTCAAATCTTTCAACCCTTACAGATGATAAAGTGGAGTTTCTGCGGCTTAACAAAGTGAGCGTGTGCACTTCTCTTGACGGACACAGGGCACTTCATTCCAAAAACAGACCTTTTGCGTTGAATTCTGAAAAAAGTTCTTATGATTACGCTGTAAAAGGTATCAAGGCTTTGAGAAAAGCTTTTGCCGAAGAAAAATATTCCGGTGATGCTTTGCTTACTGTTACAAGGCATTCGCTCGGAAAGGCAAAACAGATTATTAATGATTACAAACGTCTGAAAATGGAAAGCATATTCATACGCTTTCTTAATCCGTACGGTTCTGCAAAGGAAAAATGGGAGGAAACAGGATATTCTCCTGAGGAATTCCTTAAATTCTATAAAGAGGCTCTTTCATATATAATTGAACTTAATCTTTCCGGAGAATATTCAATTATTGAGCATACAGCAAGAATACTGTTGTGCAAGATTTTCAGAAAGACAGACCCGGGATATGTTGATCTGCGCTCACCGTGTGGTGCGGCTATAGGCCAGATTGCGTACAATTATGATGGTTCTGTTTATACATGCGATGAGGGAAGAATGCTTGCTGCAATGGGGGACGAGACTTTCTGTATAGGTAAAGCGGGAAAGGATGATTATAATAAACTTATTTCATCACCTGTCGCCAAATGTGTGGTTACAGCATCTCTTGCAGATCTGCAGCCTGCCTGTTCTTCATGTGTATATCAGCCTTACTGCGGTGTATGTCCTGTTCTTAATTATTCCGAGCATGGTGATCTGTTTATGCATGGAATGAATTACAGATGCAGAATATACAGCGGTATATTTGATTATCTGTTTACCCTTATGAAAGATAAAAAGATTCTTAAACTTTTCCGTGAGTGGGCTGTCAGGAAGTAAAAAATGGAGATTGTTTTATGAAAAAAAATAATAGAAAAAAAGCTATCAGAACTGATCTTACACGTTTCCTTACAAGTGAAGAGGGTAAAGTCGTCAAAGGGGATGTTGTTAAGATGGCGGTTTCCCTTGGTCTTATAGGTCTTGCTGCCCAGGATGCTCTGGCAAAAGATACCGAGGAGCACAGCAATTCTTTTCATAATGCCGGTTATCCAAACGGTGCCTATCATGACAGCGGTCATGCTTCACATAGCAGTCATAATAGTCACGGCAGTCATGGGCAGTGGTAATTTTTAAGGAAAACATAAAATGAGTAAAAAAACTACTATACTTGGGTTTGTAGTAATATTTCTTGCGATTGGTGCTTATGTGAAATATCATAATACAGGCGAGAAGAAAACAGAGGCTCCGGTGCAGCAGCCTGTTCAGGAGACATCTAAAAACAGTGATATTATCATGACTGATGAAGGCGTAGGTCTTTCGGAAGAAGCCAAGAATTCTCTTGAAAAAGAAATTACTGATGATGGCTACAGACCTGACGCCTATAATACAGCTACCACTCCCGAGGAAGAGTATGAGGCTATCACTGTTACAGGACCAAATAAGCTTCCTGTGGAAAAATGTGTGCAGAAATATCTTGATCATCACACGGAGGTTGCCCGTTATCTTTCCTCCATGGGATATACAGACATGACAAAAGATTATTCCTATTGTCATGCCGTCGCTGAAGATAATCCGGGATTCTGCGATTATACCTCACGTTCATGTTTCTATCAGACAAGAGAGTATCAGTTCTATTATAATGTTATGACCAATAAGCGTTATGACATGGGCGTATGCCTTCAGTCGTTCCAGAATGCCAAAGTTCCAAACTGGAGTACTGAAAAACTTTGTGAGGGGACAGTTGCTGTTCTGAAAGGAAAACAGCAACCGCCTGCGCAGTTTGCGGCACACTTCCGTTTTATGAATGGACGCCCTTCTTCCTGTGCAAAGACTTTCTCGATGGACAAATACTCCTGTGCACTGCTTGCTGATATGGTTTCTGGAATTAAAACCGGTATAAGCAATTATTATCTTTTTGGGGCGCTAAAATACAATGACTGCAAGAGAACGGATAAAGCAATGGTTGAGGCATACTGTGCCAACAGGCTTGTTCCTAATAAACCTTCTGGCAAAGATAAAAAGAGCAAAAATAGAAACAGACAGTAACTGATGCAGTGTTTTTCTTATGTAGTTACAAGAAAATGCAATAAATCCTGTTCTCTCTGCCCGGTAAAAAGGGGAAAGAACAGCATGATGTCACCAGAGATTTTTAAAAAAATCTCTGGTGATGTTTTTTCCATATTTATGGATAAAACAGAAACAGTGAAATTTTTCGGAGGGGAACCACTGATAAATTTTAGTCTGATCTGTTACGGATATGAATATCTTAAGAGACAGGGCTTCAGTGGAAAATTCGAAATTGGAACCAATGGAACTTTTCTGGACCGTGAAAAGGCGGAATGGCTGGCAGCCAGGCCGGATATTCAGGTTAATGTGAACGCTTCATTCGGCTGGAATAAAGAAGCCGGGATAATAAAAAACGCGATATGGAATTTCTGCATATCTCCTGATAATCCTGAGGAGACATTGAATAAACTGTATATACTTGCACCAGAGATTGCTGTTGCCGGCCACCGTGTTAATCTGCTGCCGGCAGCTTATTGCGAATGGTTACCGCTACAGTTGCGCAGGCTTGATTTTGTACTTGAAAAATGCATGAAATATCTTGATAAAAACAATATCAGCCTGGAGAATAAGAAAAGAACCGGCAGCATACCTCTGTTTAATGATGGGCCTGCGGCGGACTGTGACGGAACTGTTTATTCTTCCAACCTGTGTCTTGCTGATATTCCTGAGAAAATAAAAGAAAAAATAATACTGGTACCGGGAGACAAAAATTATTATCCGGGACCTGCTGATTTAATTGAAATCTACGGCAGAAAAAAAATCGTATCTACATATGCGGCGGGGGAAATATTAAACAAATATGTCTGCAGATGAGTCAGCGGAAAAAAGAAAATGGATAAGGCTTACAAGAGCCTGCAACAATCATTGTATTTTCTGTCTTGATGAGGAAGCTAAAAACGGTACTTTTCTACCGTTTAAAACTGTACTGGAAAATCTTGAGGAAGGATTTAAAAACGGTTGCAAAAGAGCTGTTTTAAGTGGCGGAGACCCAAGTATACATCCTGATTTCCACAAAATAGTAAAAGCTGCTAAAGATACAGGATACAGACATATACAGGCTATAACAAATGGCCGTATGTTCTGTTATCCGGAATTCATTGTAAAAGCCGTGCAGAACGGCCTTTCTGAAATAACATTCTCAATTCATGCGCCAGAGCCGCAGCTTAACGATATGCTGACCGGGGCTAAAGGTTCTTTTATACAGAGCATAACAGCCCTTAGAAACGCATTGAGGATTCCAGGCCTTACGGTAAACTGTGATATAGTTGTAAACGCGCTGAATGTGGATATACTGGCAAAACATCTGCGTTTTCTTTATTCACTCGGAGTAAGGGAGTTTGATATACTTCATATAATGCCTTTCGGCCTTGCGTGGAGGAACTGGGACAGGCTTTATTATGATCCTTTCGCTAAGAAAAAAGAACTTTTTTCTGCTTTTCAGCTTGCGGAGAATAAAGAAGTTCATCTGTGGACAAACCGTTTTCCGGCGGACCTTTTTGAGGGAAATGAACATCTTATACAATCACCATTCAAACTGCTGGATGAGGTAAGGGGAAGAAAGGCAGTATTTGAGAATTTCCGTAAAGGTGTTCACATGGAGTGTGCCGGAAAACGCTGTTCGTTCTGTCCTTTAAGAAATTTCTGTTCAGATTTGAAAGAACTTATTAAACAGGATTGTATAAAAGCATTTTCCATGCCTGAGTGTCTTGGAGGCAGAAAAATCAATAAAAAAATATATGCAGATGCGCCACTTGAGGATATAGCGGCATTTTATATTGAGTACAGGCATTTCATAAAAAGCAGTCATTGTGCCCGTTGTACGTTTAACAGCTCATGCAAAGGAGCATCTGTTTTGTTTCTTAAGGAGAAAGGATTTGCAGTATTATCCCCGGTAGTTGCAGGAACAGAGGCGGATACAGAAAAAAGATCTGTAGAAAACACGGTTACGCAGGAGCAGATAAACAGATAATGCCGGTAAGATTTACTCCGAGAAATGATTATGAGATATTCCGCAGGGGAATAGAGGTTTTTGGCCCGTTTCCGGATAATCTTGACAGATTTATACGCCTGACTGATTTCCTTTTTTCAGTGTCGGAAAAGGGACAGCAGGTTTATGATATGTCTGTACTCTCGTCAGATGCGGTATGCCCGCTTCGTTTTACATTAAATGATTCTTCCGGCCGCGGGCAGCTTAAAGACATTATTTGCAGCTGGATGATGGAGCAGAAAGTATATCCGGCTGATTTAATTAAAGGTTATGCAGCACTTTTTTCAACTGGGGTTCAGTTCAATATCGGTATGGAATACCCGTCGCGGTCTCAATATGACTGTTTTCCTGTTGTAAAAATGTATTATGAAGACAGTCAGTCTGTACCGGATTTTTTTTCTTCTGCCTGGGGAAAGAAAAAAATCAGGCAGCTGTTTCCACAGTTAAAAGATGACAGTATTGCAGGGAGTCCGGATATAATATGTGCTGATTTTTTTCCTGGAGGCAGATATGATTTAAAAGCGTATTACGCCTGCAGAAAAATAAAACCGTTATATGACGCGGTGCGCTTTCCTCCGCATTATGCAGAGCCACCGTGTTTTTATTATGAAATGCGCGGGCTGTTAAGCGGCAGAAAAAAACAGTATATGGCTTATCCCGTGGAAACACAGTTTAATCCACAGCCTGATATGCTTGGAATATGCCGTATATTTGCTGAAATGAAAGCAGTTGCGGCTCTTAAAACAATAAAAAAATGGCAGCGTGTAGCGTCTGATTCATGCAGCCACCTTGTTCCTACACTGTGCAGTTATTCCGATAAAGGCAGTTTTTCACTTTACTGCCGTTTTGCACCAAAATGAAAGCAGAAAGATTAGAATTTCATATATCATATCAATGCTGCAATCACTGTATTTTCTGCAGCGAAAAAAACCGGCTTAAACGTTTTCACGGGCTTAATCCTACATTCCGTGAAATAGCAGACGTGCTTAAAAAAAAGAAAGCAGAAGGTTTTTCCTATGTCACATTTACAGGTGGGGAGCCGACTGCGTCCGGCAATCTTCCCTTTTCCCTTAAGCTGGCTAAACTTCTTGGCTACAGAACGGCAGTGACAACAAACGGTTATGCCTTTTCTGATATCGAATACTGCCGTAAGTATCTTCCGCTTTGTGATGAGATAATATTGTCTGTTCATGGTCCTTCCGCTGAAATACATGACAGACTTACAGGGAAAAATGGAAATTTTGAGCGGTTCAGAAAAACAATCGGCAATATAGAGAAACTTGATCCGGAACGTATTTACCTGATAACAAATACACTGCTTTTAAAGCAGAATGCCGGTCCGCTGGCAGAACTTTATAATATGATATGCCGGTTCAGATGTGTAAAGCAGTGTATTCTGTCCAATCCGGCTCCCGAAGGCGGAGCCTTTACTGAATATGACAGTATAGCCATGCCTCTGCATGAAGCCGGGAAACGGGCAATGGAACTTGCCGGTATAGTTAAAAAACATGGAAAAATAATAAAGCTGTTCGGCTTTCCTGCGTGCGTTCTTGAAAATCCGCAGGAATGCTCAAATGATTTTTTCTGGTCCCCTAAAGTTACTGTTGAACGTTCTGCAGCAAAAGGAATAACCGGGCTGCGGGAGGTTTATTCGGAAAGACCGGTCCGCCGCAGGCATTACAGCAGAAAATGTTCAGAATGTGCATACAGGGAAAAATGCGGTGGTTTCTTTAATCTCCCGCATTGAGATTTTATTCACTGGCCTTTTCAGGTCTTTCTTTTACGGGAATAAACTCCTCCCAGCCGAAAATTTCCGGGTATTCCTTCCAAGGACCTTCACATATGCTGTTATAAATACATTTGCCACATAAAGGTCCTTTTTTCTTGCCGGAGGCAAGACGGTATTTTCTGAAGTCGGCTATTTCCGTATCCGCATCGAAAATCATAGTATCAGGCATAATGTTTTCGGATATGTGTTTTTCATATCCCTGCATAAAACAGTAAGGTACTGCTTCCGTAAAACATTTAACACCGTTTTTTATTCCAATATCCAGAGCCTGTTTTATAAACAGCGAGGCTGTACTTATTCTGGCTATAAGCCAGCGTGAATTTTCCGCTGCGCTGCCAAGTATATGTGTGAACGCAAACTGGAACTGGTCAGCGCCGAGTGAGCATAACAGTTTCGCGAGGCGCGGCAGATCCTGCTGATTCGGTTTTGTAATGACAGAATTTGTTATTATTCTAAGCCCGGTCTTTTTGGCGTTTATTATTCCGGTGGCTGTTTCCGTAAAAGATCCCGGGGAGCCGGTAAGAAAATCATGTATCTGCGCCGAGGAGCCGTGCAGGGCTGGTGAAATTTCAGTAACGCCAGCATCTTTTATCTTCCTGCAGAAGTCTGCGTAGCGGAACATACGTCCGTTTG
>CACZRG010000207.1 GCA_902783485.1 uncultured Elusimicrobium sp. | reverse complement strand
CAAGGACCACCCGGGCATTGCCTGGAAGGGCGGCTTCAGTGACGGCCAGTGGCTCTCGCCGGAGGACATGGAGAAGCTCTCGAAGGTAGGCTCAAGACCGGAGGTCCTCGGCCAGCTCGCTGGTTCCCTCTATTCCGCCATCGCACAGATACGCTACGTCCTTGACAGCCTCAGGGACCTTAGGGAAAAGCAGAATAATACACCTGCACAGCCCGCAGCTGAACAGGCCTGATAACAAATAAATTAAGCACCACGCTTTCTGCGGATTCAGAGAAAAGGACCGGAACCATAAAAATTTCCGGTCCTTTCTTTTTTATTATGTTAATTTAAGTAACAGGATTACCTTTTTATTTAAAAGCTGGTATTTAAATTTTGTTCTTGACTTTTTTTCTTAAAATCTTCTATAATAACTAAAGAAATAAGTATACAATTACGATTTACAGGTGACAGCAGAGTTTTTATCCTCTCCTATTTTTTTCTCTGCTGTCACTGCTTTTTTTTATACATACATATAATTTCCGTATTTTTTATTTTCAATAACATCCCGGTTTTGAATAAATCATATAATATATATAGATAAATATAAACATTATGACACTGCCGGAGAAACTTAAACAAAACCATACACTTGAAGACTCTGAATTGAAAAAACTGCTTAAATGCGGTGACTACGATTATGAGCTTTTTGAACTTGCCGATAGTGTACGGCGTGAACATTACGGTACAAGTGTTTTTATCCGTGGACTTATTGAATTTACAAATTTCTGCCGCAATAACTGTTATTACTGCGGGATACGGCGTGATAACAGAAATGCCGAAAGATACCGGCTTGAATTGCCGCAGATAATGGAATGCTGTGCTCAGGGATACTCCCTGGGCTACCGGACATTCGTACTTCAGGGTGGAGAGGATCCGGTATACTGGGATTCCGGTATGACTGAAATAATCTGTTCTGTAAAAACAAAATACCCTGATTGTGCTGTAACGGTTTCCGCTGGGGAACGTCCTGAAAAAATATACCGTGAGTGGCGTAACGCAGGGGCTGACCGTTACCTGCTGAGGCATGAAACTGCTACAGAAAGTCACTATTCCCAAATTCATCCACCGGAGCTTTCACTTAAAAAACGTATTGCTTGCCTGTATTCCTTAAAAGAACTTGGTTTTCAGATAGGTGCCGGTTTTATGGTAGGCTCTCCTTATCAGACCTTAGATAATATAATTGCGGATTTAAGATTCCTGCAGGAACTGAAGCCTGACATGGCCGGTATAGGACCTTTCATTCATCACAGAGATACCCCTTTCGCTGATTTTCCTGACGGAAACGTTGAACTTACCCTGCGTCTTATTGCGGTTATACGTCTTATGCTTCCATATATTCTTTTGCCGGCAACAACGGCACTTGGCACGCTGGACCCGCAGGGCCGCGAAAAAGGTCTTAAAGCAGGAGCAAATGTCGTTATGCCTAATCTTTCACCGGTTGTTGTAAGGAAGAAATACAGCCTGTATGAAAATAAAATATGTACCGGCGAAGAGGCTGCAGAGTGCTCCGGCTGCCTTAAAAAGCGTATTGAAGCAGCAGGGTATCAGATGGATTTCAGCCGCGGTGACGTGATAAGATAAAAAATATCTTTAATTGATGTGTATGGGTCTTTTGTCCTTGCGGCAGGTCTGCCACATGGTTATAATTATATTATGAGCAGAATAAAATTTACATTTTTTATACTTTGTCTTGCTTTTTTTATGCCACAGGCAGTTTCCGCAAACCGCATAATATACGGCAATGATGACAGGCTTGACTACAGTGAGGCATCCAAGGCGCAACAGGGTCTTGCCGATTCTGTCGTATCCATTTGGAGTAAGGCAAAGATAAAAACATTCGCCGGCGATAATGCACATTATTATCTTGAAACAGAGCCTCTTTCTGAAAGCCCTTTCAAGGTATGCAGCGAAGAAAAATTTTCAAACCAGCTTAGCGGTGCTTTCTGCTCTGGAAGCCTTGTAGGCACGGATCTTGTTCTTACTGCCGGACACTGTACGCTTAAGTATGAATGCCGGGATACTGCTGTAGTATTCGGATTTAATGAAAATCTGGTTAAGCAGAACGCTTCAAAGGCTGTTGTGCGCGATGGGCACACTTATCTGCCTGTTCCCAGGGAAAATGTTTATTACTGCAGTTCCTATCCGGCAAAGTTTCCAGAGGATTATGATATTGCTGTTATGAAATTAAACAGCTCTGTTTCAGGCCGCAGGGCGCTTGTTGTTGACGGGAATCATCTGGTTCAGGTGGGAGAGAGTGTCTTTACGATAGGACATCCGCTTGGCTCAACACTTAAGGTGGCAGGAAATGCTGGTGTGCGTTTTGTTTCGTATGAGGAACCGGAAATTTTCTTCGCGGCTGATCTTGATACATTCGCTGGAAATTCAGGAAGTCCTGTTTTTAATACTGTAAGCAAAAAAATTATTGGTGTGCTTACCGAAGGTGGCAATGACTTTGTGCCATCAGAAAGCGGTTGTTCCAATTACAATGTACTTGCAGCCGATGCCCGCGGGGGTGAGATAATAAGATTTGTGAAGCCCGCTCTTAAATTCCTGCCGGCCGGTAAAGCCACAACAGGAGCAGTAAATGCTGCAAACCGTACCTCAGCTGACGTGCGTGCTGTCAGCATTCCTTCAGTTCCGGTGCAGAGAAATAATTTCAAAAAGCCAGTTCCTGCCATAAATTTTGACGGTTTTTGAGCATTTGAAAGTCTTTTACCTGAAAAAATAGAAAACGGGGCAAGCCGCCCTTTATGAAATAAAAAAGCCGGAGTTTTGCTCCGGCTTTTTTACAGTAACCGTGTGTGCATTAAATAATCTGGTGTATTATTAATTTGTGGCTGCTGTGATTCCTTTGTGATTTATTCACTTTGCCACCTGATTTTTTATAACAAAAGCTGTTATATTTATGTTTACAAATCCCTGGTCTGTAATACAGAAAACAATCTGATTGTTGTTATTGTAAAGCGTGCTTTATTCTTCCTGTTGTATATGACAGTATTAGTTCAGATTCCGAAATTCCGCAAACATATGTTTTCTTTACTATAATTTAAATATGTCAAAAAAACTTTTATTTAAACCTGGACAGGGAACAGGCGACGATGGAAAAACTGATCTGCTTGAAGGCCGTAGAGTAAGCAAGACACACCCTGTTGTTAAACTGAACGCGATGCTTGATGAACTGGATTCAACACTTGGAATGATGAAAGCTTATCTGCAGTACAGGGGAAAATATTACAATAAAAAAGAAAAAAACTGCAATAAAGAATGTTGCGGTGAGCCTGAAACAAATGAAACCATGGAAAGTTCCGGTAAAAATGTTAAAAACGGAACAGACACGGAAATAAATATTGTGGAGATTATTGAAGAAATTCAGAAAGCATTAATGAAACTTTCCGCAGTAAACGCCGGCTTTAAAATAGATATTTCCCCTGAGTTCGGACAGATAGAAACATATTCTCGCATGCTTGATGAAAAAGTAAATCCACCACGGAAATTTATTATCCCTGGAGCTAACAGTGCAGAAGCAGTTGCGCATATGGCGAGAACTAAAACGAGATTATGCGAAATTGCTGCCTGGGAAGCAGAACTCCCGGAAACCGCTAAATTTCTTAACAGGCTTTCAGATCTGATGTTTCTGATTGCCCTTTATCTTCGCTGATTTTCCGTTTTTTCAGCACACAGCAAAATGAATAAATACACAAAAGAATATACAGTTATTCTGGATGATACAGACGCGCAAAGATTCAAACTTCAGCCTGTTGCGGCCATAAAATATCTTGAAGATGCATATGCCCGCTATACTGCGTCCAAAGGTATGGGAACATATGATCTTAAACCACGAGGACAGTACTGGGTTATAAATGAAATAAACATTGTTTTTCCAGGCTACGTTCCGTTCTGGTCTGAGGATATAAAAGCTGAACTGTGGTTTTCTGAAATGTCAAGACTTAAACTTTATGTGGATTTCAGACTTTACTGCCGCGACAAGGTATTCGCAATGGGAAACACTCTGTGGCTTGTGATGGACAGAAAAACAAAAAGGCCACTGGTATCCTCCGAAGCATTGGAAAAATTCACTGTGTGCAGTGAGTTAATGCTTGGAGAGCATAAAAAAACACAAATGCCGCCATCTGTGGAAAAAATTGCGGAAACAGAGCATAAAATCAACATTTCCGATATAGATTTCAATGGTCATGTAAACAATAAAATATATCTTGATATTGCGGAAAAAACGATGCCTGTAAATTTCCGTCAGAATAATGAGCTTGAAAAACTTCATGTGCGTTTCAACAGGGAAACTTTCCTTGATGATGTTCTGACCTGCGTTACATGTAAAACAGGAGAACATGGAAAATACACGCATATAATATCCCGTGATGATGTTTCCGTATGTGATCTGATAACAGAATGGCGGGAATATCACGAAGTAGAAGATATCCGGCATTCCGATCTGCCGGTTAAACATGAATGACTCTGCTAAATTAAAGCATCGATGAAATATTTTTTCGTCTGAACAGATTTTCCAGCTGTTTATGCAATAAACTATGTATGCCACAGAAGCCGTTTATGTTAATGATGTCAGCATTTTTTCATATAAATGGCCAGTCATTATAGCTGATTTGTAAATTATTTCGGCATTGTTGCAATAAGTAACATAAGTTGCAATGGTATAAGTGTCTGAAAAGACAAAAAGGCAGAAAACATTTGAATAAAAGCTTTATTTTGGTAGAATAAAAATACTTATACTATTTATTAAATATTCTACTTTTAAGGAGTTTGCCATGAAAAGACGTGAATTTTTGAAAACGGGACTTATAGCCATAGGCGGGACCGCATTGCTGGCAGGCTGCGGAAAAGCAGAAATAATCAGCAAGGAAGGACAGATTTCAAAAAGGAAATTCCGGGACATTGAAGTTCCACTGCTTAGCCTTGGCTGTATGCGGCTGCCGATGACTAAGAATAACGAGATAGATCAGGACGAGCTTGAAAAAATGACAGACTGGTGTATGCGGCACGGCTCCAATTATTTTGACACCGCATATATGTATGTCAATGGCCAGTCTGAAATTGCCATAGGCAAAGCCCTGAAAAAATACAAAAGGGAAGATTTCCTGCTTGCGGACAAAAGCCCCATTTACAAAATGCGGGAACAGGCCGACGTACGCAGGATTTTTGAAGAGCAGCTTAAAAAATGCCAGGTTAGCTATTTTGACTTCTATATGTGCCACAATATCAACGCAAACAGCATAGGTACTTTCAAAAAGGTAAATATGTATGACGAGCTTTTGAAGCTGAAAAAAGAAGGAAAGATAAAATATCTTGGATTTTCATTCCACGGTACGCCGGAAATTCTAAGGGATCTGGTAAAAAATTACAAATGGGATTTCTGCCAGCTGCAAATCAATTACCTGGACTGGGATGTTGTAAAGGCGCATGAGCAGTATGATATAGCGCAGTCCGCAAATATCCCTGTCACTGTCATGGAACCATTGCGTGGCGGAGGGCTTGTAAAACTAAGCGAAAAAGCCCTTGCGAAGCTGAAAGCGGATTGTCCGGACACAACCCCTGCCGCATTCGGCCTGCGTTGGGCAGCCTCACGCGACAATGTTGTCACGGTGTTAAGCGGAATGAGCAATCTTCAGCAGGTTAAGGAAAATATAGAAACATTTATGGATTTCAAGCCGATGACGCCAGCAGAGGAAAAGACTGCTGATGCCATTGCGAAAATAATACAGTCCCAGGGCGAAATAAACTGCACGGCCTGCAAATACTGCTTGGAAGTATGCCCGCTTGGCATAAACATTCCTGCGGCATTCTCGCTGTACAACAATTACAAGGTTAACGGACAGGTATGGACATTCACAATGATGTACGAAACACTTGACGAGAGCGAACGTCCCGACAAATGCATAAAATGCGGCGCCTGCCTGAAGAACTGCCCGCAGAGCCTGCAAATACCTGACCTGCTCGCAAAAACCGCGGATTTGTACAAACAGCTAAAGCGTTAAAAAATATAATTGACAGATAATGACGAATGGAACAGGCAGAAAAATATACAGCATAAGGCTTT
>CACZRG010000206.1 GCA_902783485.1 uncultured Elusimicrobium sp. | reverse complement strand
TCCGCTGTGTCTGCTGGTTTGCCAAGAATTTCCCCCTTGCAGTATACAAGAGTGTCGGATCCTAAAACCGGCATTTCAGGGTTCAGCTCCGCTACGGCTTCAGCTTTCTGTCTTGCCAGATCGCGTACACGGAAAGAAGGACGTATGCATGATGTCTTTTCAATAATATCGGCTGGTATGCAGCGGAATGATATGCCTGCTTCCGACAGAAGCATACGGCGGCGTGGGGATTTAGAGGCAAGAATGATCATTCCTGATTTTCCGCTTTTCCTATTGATGAATTGTCTGTGCCTGGCTCGGAAAGTGCGAAACGGGTGTTTGCTCCCACCCAGTCCAGGTATTCACGCGAACCTTCAACGGGAATAAAAAGGATTTCCGGAATTTCATAATTGTGATTCTTTTTTATGCACTGCATAACTTCATCACGCAGGGAAGCGCGGGTTTTTATAATCATCAATATCTCTTCCGCTTCCTCTGTTTTCCCTTTCCATCGGAAAACGGATTTTATTTTTTCAACAGCGCTTACGCAGGCTGCAAGCTGTTCGTTCAGAAGGGCTTCTGTTATTTTTTTTACGACAGCTTTATCTCCCGCGGTAACAATGCAGATCTCATATCCTGACATATACGCTCCTTTTTGTTAGTCTTTCTGATGGCGCAGCTGCTCAATATCGCATTCCGCGAAATCTGTAGCCATGAGAAAAATACGTTCCGCATTTGCTCTGCGGAATGAAGAGTCGCTTGCTATTTCAGCGGCATACATTTCATTGAAAGCACGGAAATTCGCTTTTTTATCATCATAAAATGTGCGTTCGTAACGTGTAAGCTCATAGCTTGGGAGTGCACGCAGTTTTGCCGAGTTTTCCGCAGCCTGTGAATCTGTTATAAGTCCCTGATTTACACGCCGTCTGTCGCGGTTGGCCAGCACCTGATGGAAAGTGTCATCATTTATGGACTTTATCATGCTGTCCAGCCATATTTCCTGCTTGACTATATTTTCCAGTGGACGCTGGCATGCAGGCATGGCAGTCTGCACAATATGTCTTGTCTGTGCGAGGGCTTCCCTGGAATCTTCAAGCAGATATGCGCAGAACTCGCGTTTCATTTCGTACGCCTCCGGCACAAGGTCAAATTCCTCTTTTACTACGCCCAGTTCAACACCTAAGTGCATCTGTCGTAGCATTGCGAGTTCCTCTTCCTCGGCTATGATTTCGTCAAGGCCTGTCTGCATATAGTATCTGTATATATGTGCCGCGCGCAGCACGGCCATGGCGAGCAGTTTATCCGAACGGCGGTACTCCTCGGGAACAAAAATCATGCGGTGTTTTTCATTCTTAAGACTGAAATGATGACATATTCCTGCTGTTTCGGCATATTCAATCTGCACGGGATTTTTCTCAAGAAATTTTACAAGAGCCTTTCCGTCTTTTGTGGACTCTATAACATCAAGGCTGCGCTCTATTGAAGGTTCGCTGGTAAGATAGGCCAGCGGAGAGGAACAGGCACAGGCCAGAAAAGAAAAACACAGTAGGAGAAAGAGATTTTTTTTCATTTTATATATTATATTTAATAATAGTTAAAAGATAAAGGATAAGCCAGTCATACACAGATTTTAATGAAGACCTTCAAACAGCCACAGGAAGGCTGCCGGGAAACGTTTGGCCCAGTATTTTTCATGATGTTTCCCTCCTTCATCTATTATGAATTTAACGGTAACACCTTCTTTTCTGCTGAGAACACCGTTTATATGTTTCGCCTCGCGCAGGTAATCGGCAGGCTCGTTCCCTTCCCCTTCATTTGTTCCTACGTCCATATAAATACGCATTCCCTGTTTCATGTCTGCATTGTCAAGGAATGCGCGGTTTTCCGCCTGCTGGCACCACAGAGCCGGAGAAAACAGTGCGGCTCTGCCGAATATTTCCGGATATTTTTCCACGATATAAAGCGATATGTTCCCTCCTGAAGAGCTGCCGCCTACTGCTGTAGGCTCCCTGTCCGGGTAAGTGCGGTAGGTGGCATCTATCACGGGTTTGAGGGAATGAACTATAAAATCCGCATAGGCTGCGCCGTGAGGGTCCTGTGTGCTGCAGCCTTTCCACGGAGCGTATTCACTTTCACGTTTTTCCTCTCCGTTGTCAATGCCTACAATTATTGCGCCGTGTGTTTTCCCTTCCTTAACAAGTCTGTCAACGCTTATGCCTGCCTCCCACTGGCCTGAAAAGGAGGTTTTTTCATCAAAAAGATTCTGACCGTCATGCATATAAAGCACAGGATAATGTCTGCCGCTTTTATCATAATCCGGTGGCAGATATACCCATATGCGGCGTGAAGCTGCCTTGATTTGCGGAGCCTGTATATTGAATGTATAAATATCAGGTAATTTCTGCTTATTACCGTCTGTAAAGTATGGTACGGGCTTATTGTATACGGGGGTGTCCTGTCTGCTGCTTTGTGAAAAACAGGCACTTAAATTAAGCGCCAGTAACATAAGAAGGGTAAAACCGGTTAACTTTTTTATATTTATTTTCATGATTGTTTTTCCTTTGTCTTTTTTCTGATTCAGCCGGGCAGTCACATGTCGTTTTAATATTTCCATCTTTTCAGCTGATAATTCTCAGGCTCCGTCCGGCTGAATACACCCTTTTCACGTTTGTCATTATCATCAGTCTTATTTTCAGGCCCCAGCAGTATTACAGGTCTTACGGCATACAGGGCTTTTCCTTCGGTATATATTATTGTCCCATTCATATAAATACTGCCATTAAATGTTATTCTTGTCATGCAGCCGGTATTGGAACAGCCCTTTCTTAGAGGTGGTTCATCATCGTCTCTGCGTCCCACAGTACGCAGCCACCAGTTTACAGAGCCTTTTTCTGACAGAATTAAAGGTTTGGAGGCTGCATATGGCGTGGGATACAGCACTCTCTCTTCTTTTGAAGGAAAAAAGAACTCTGCCTCATATGCGCTGAAAAGAAAAACCTTGTCTTTTGCCGGTCTGCCGCCATTTACTTTATACACGGCATTGTCAGCCGGGTTAACATGCATTGGTATAAGCCTGTCCCTTTCTTTTTCATTAAAAGCTGTTTTAAGGAAATAACCGTTGAGCCAGCGCCTTAATGCGGAATTTTCATAGGTTATTTCATTGTTGGGACCATCATTGAAGTCCATGGCTTCAACCGCGTATCTGGAGGTCGCCAGCATTTTTCCATCCGGAAGTTCTCTTATTACAATCCATTCAACAGGTCTGCTTCTTCCGTCTGCTTCAAACGGGTATGAGCCGAAAAAAATACTTTTTGCGTCTGCGGTACAGTTCAGGAACGTAATTGCAGTAAGAAACAGAAATATTGCAGACAGAATTTTTTTTATTGTGTTTCTCATTTCTTCCGTTCCTCTGTTTTTCAGCAGATGATATCTGACACGGCTTTTGATCAGACATCACTGCCATATTCCCCTATTGTAGCAAAGTTGAATAAAAATTGTTAATATTAATTATAAGACTAAAAATCCGGATATAACGCTGCTTTTAAGATACATTGGTTTCATGCGTCCGGTTTTTACAGATTTAAACGCAAGGATTTAACGGAGGCTTTTTCGATGAACAAAATTTACGCGAACAGAATTGCGGCTTATCTTAACAAGGAGCCGGCTGATTTCACTCGCGAGGACCTTGTGAAGTATATCAAGGAAAACGGGATAAAAATGCTGAACTTCAGATATGTGGCCGGAGACGGACGTCTGAAGACTCTTAACTTCATTATTCACAGCGAGGAATATCTTAACAGGATTCTTTCTGCCGGTGAACGTGTTGATGGTTCAAGTCTTTTTAAGGGAGTCGACGCCGGTTCCAGCGATCTTTATGTCGTTCCCAGATACCGTACCGCTTTTGTGAATCCATTTTCTGAAATACCTGCTGTGGATATAATATGCGCTTTCTATACTGCGGAGGGAAAGCCGTTTGCTTCTGCACCGTCTGAAATACTGCGCCGTGCGGAGAAGGAGTTTACCAGGAAGACAGGCCTTGAATTCTATGCCATGGGTGAACTTGAATATTATGTAATGGCTCCCAAGGATCCTCTTTATCCGTCGGTTACACAGAAGGGGTATCATGAGGCTTATCCGTTTGCTAAATGGGAGAATCTCCGCACGGAAGCCATGGAACTTATAGCCGCAGCCGGAGGCAAAATCAAGTACGGACATTCTGAAGTCGGATTTATACGTGGCGAGAATCAGGAGATGACACAGCAGGAAATAGAATTCCTTCCTGTTCCGGCCTCTGATGCGGCGGATCAGCTTGCGGTATCAAAGTGGATATTAAGCGGTATTGGCAGAAAATACGGAGTTACTGTTTCATTTGCTCCTAAAATTTCTATAGGACATGCAGGTTCCGGGCTGCATATTCACACCTGCCTTATGAAAGATGGCAGAAATATAATGCTTGATGAGAAAAATGAGCTTTCAGAGGAATCGAAAAAACTTATTGCCGGTTTCATGGAACTGGCTGCACCCATAACAGCATTCGGGAATACCGTGCCTACTTCCTATTTCCGTCTTGTGCCGCATCAGGAAGCACCGGTTAATGTGTGCTGGGCTTTCCGCAACCGCTCCGCACTTGTACGTATTCCGTTGGGCTGGACAAATGCGGCGGGTATGATAAAGGACGCAAATCCAGGTAGCGCTCCAGTAAAGGTTGAGACAAATCAGACGGTGGAAATACGCTCGGCTGACGGCTCTGCCAATATTCATATGCTTATTGCATCGCTGTGTGTGGCCGCCATGCACGGATTCAGCCGCCCTGATTATGCGGAATACGCAGAAAAATTCTTCGTGGACCGCAATATTCACGATGAATCATTCGCGGAAAAACTGGAGCAGCTGCCACATCTGCCTTTCAGCTGCGTTGATTCAGGCAGAATGCTGGAGGAAACCCGTGCCGCTTTTGAGGAAAATGATATATTCCCCCCTGCCGTACTGGATTCCCAGATTAAAAAGCTGCTTGCTTACCATGATGAAACGCTACGTGAGCGTCTTACCGGCAAGGTTGAGGAAATAAAGCGGCTTGTGGAAGAATATCTGTACTGCTGACTGGAATCAGGCCGTGGTTCCTTGTGTGGACCACGGCCTTTTACAGGATGTTCTGACTGATGTCTGATAAAAAAGCAATAAAAGAAATAATTATCAGAAAATTAAAAAGCAGCACAGACAGGCTGCTGTTTGAGATATTTGTCCTTTTTCTTGTTGTTATTTCTACTGTGGCAGTACAGATTAAATATTCGCTTATAGCAGACCCGGAACAGCCGGAACCGGTGACGCAGTTTTCTGAAGGAAATTTC